>NZ_DJUD01000042.1:0-105541 GCF_002439405.1 Psychrobacter sp. UBA6291
GAATGTTCAACACGCCCTAATATTTAATAGCAATGAGTCATAATATATCAAAGCACTATGCCATTTTTTGGCGCTAAACGCTGTGCAAAAATAATGAATAAGATAAAAACACCTTCTGACAGTCGTTATACCATACGAATCGCGCCATCGAGGCGAATCACTTCACCATTTAAATAAGCGTTATCGATAATATGTGTGACCAATTTGGCAAACTCATTTGGATTGCCCAAACGCTTAGGATAAGGTACGCCTGCTTCTAACTGCTCGCGCGCTTTTTCAGGGATACTCTGCATCATCGGCGTGGCGAAAACACCAGGAGCAATCGTCATGACGCGAATACCGTGACGTGCCAGCTCACGCGCTAGCGGTAAAGTAAGGCCAACGACGCCCGCTTTTGATGATGAATAGCTGGCTTGCCCTACTTGCCCATCAAAAGCTGCGATAGAGGCAGTATTGATAATGATGCCATTATCAGCATTCTTCTGATTAGCGCTTTCTGTATTGTCAATATTAGCAACCCGCTTAGCAATACTGGCCGCCACCAAACGCGCGACGTTAAAAGAACCCACGAGGTTGATATTAACCCCGCGACTAAAAGCATCAAGATCCGCTGGGTTATTTTCACGGTCAAGCAACTTTTGTACCACAGCAACACCTGCACAGTTAATAGAACCTTGCAGACCGCCAAATTCTTTTTCCGCCACTTCAACAGCCGCTTGCACCTCATCGCCACTGGTCACATCACAACGTGCAAAGCGTACATTATCACCCAGCTCATTAACCAAAGCTTGCCCAGTTGACTCGTTCAAATCAGCAATGATGACCTTGCCGCCTTGACTCACGATAGCGCGAACCACTGACTCACCTAAACCTGACGCACCGCCAGTAACCAAAAAGCTGTGTTGTTCAATTTGCATAATTATTCCTTTAATCGAGGTTTTTACTGGTATTTTTTAAGCTAACCATAATGAATTCACTGTAAAATAGATACAGTGCGACTGGGATGAATTTTTCGTAGCCTCTGCGGTAGTAGCAAGCAAGGAAAATTTATACCAGTCGCACATAACTATTAGCGTAACGATGTTATCTTGAATGGACTATACTTTATTGTCTTAAACGGCTATCGATGTTTTCATTACTTTATGCCGCAGACAAACTACGCAACAAAAAGCGCTGAATTTTACCGCTTGGCGTTTTTGGTAATTCCGCGACAAATTCAACCTCACGCGGATACGCATGCGTCGATAGGCGTCTGCGCACTAAGTCTTGAATTTCCTTGGCAATCTCATCCGTCCCTTCGATGCCATCTTTTAACACCACATAAGACTTAATCGTATGACCGCGCACTTCATCTGGTATGCCAACTGCTGCGGATTCTGCCACTGCCTCATGCTCGAGCACGGTGTTTTCCACATCCGTAGGCCCTACGCGGTAACCTGCCGTTATAATAATGTCATCATCACGCCCAGAGAACCAATAGCTGCCGTCACTATGGCGCTCGACTACATCGCCAGTCAAATAGTAATCATCCACAAAGGCGTCTTTTTCATTCCAGCTATAACCGCAGAAATAAAACGCAGGCGATTGGCTAACCACTACGGCAAGCTGTCCTTGTTCACCATCAGGCAATACTTGCATGTCATCATCCAATACGACGAGTGTGTGACCCGGTAGCGCCATGCCCATCGAACCAGTAGGACATTCATGTGCTAATGCATGGTGCGCACAGCAGGTCATACCCGTCTCTGTTTGGCCGTATTGGTCCTTTACTTGGCAGTTCAAATACGTCTCAACCCAATTAACCACTTCGGTATTTAAAGTTTCGCCTGCTGAGTTGGCACAGCGCAGTGATAAACGGGCGCTAGCATCGTCATGTGATTTCTCAAACACACCGCTCGATTTCATCATCCGAAACGCCGTTGGCGAAGAGGCCAAATTGGTAATCTTATGACGAACCATAAAGTCGCGGGTATTGGCAGCATCAAAGCCCGCCTCGTTAAAGTAAGTCGTGACGCCCATCAATAAAGGCCCCGTAATCGCGTAATATAGCCCATACGCCCAGCCGGGATCGGCCATATTCCAGTAGTTATCATCAGCGCGCAAATCAATCGCATAGCGCATATACAGATAAAAAGCAGATAGCGCTGATAACGGCACACTGACGCCTTTTGATTTACCGACCGTACCCGAGGTAAACATTTGCAAAAACGCTGTATCTTCATTGAGCAAAACCGCCTCTAGCGTTTGCGGCTGGGTCGCCATCATCTGAGCACAATTATCATCAGCCCATTTGCTTTCACTATCAGCTTGCGCATCATTCTGACTGCCCACCATGACCATTTTGGTCTGCTCGGCTAAGTCTTCGAATTTACTGCGGTTATCAATATTGGTAAAAACCACTTTGGTATTGGCTTTATCCATGCGGTATTTAATCGAATCATAGCCAAAAGCGGTAAATAGGGGTTGATAGACTGCGCCAATCCGCCAAGTCGCTAGTACAATGGTGAGCAGCTCAGGGGTACGCGGGAGCATGGTCGCTACTTGGTCGCCAACTTGTACGCCGTAGGATGTTAATAAATTGGCCACTTGCGCACTTGCTTTATCAAGCTCTGCAAAAGTCATGCGCGTCACATTACCAGCCGTATCTTCATGCACTAAGGCTAGATTATCGCCGCGCCTGTCACGCACATGACGACCACAGCAAGCCATATAAGCATTTAAACGGTCATCTAAATGCTCGCCATAGATTTCTGCCAATAACGCATTCATATCAAAATTATGATAGTAATCGTTGTAGCTCGTTGGTGTGTGGGTAGTATCTTTAGTAGAGTTTGCGGACGAATGATTGGAAGAGGTGGTGTTCATAAGCTAATCCTTTAGCAATAGAGAGTCGCTGACGATAGACGATATCAGCACTTTATTAGAAGTCAAACAGTCCTATCCTAGTCACTATTTGCTCTTATGGTTTGCGCATATAAAAATGCGTATACTCTATTAGTAACGCATTTTAATATTTATATCAATACATAACGTATCATTTTCAGAAATTAATACGAGTTTTGCTAAAAATAAATTTATTGGATAGCATTTAAAAAGCCTAGCAGCGCTTTCTCTTCGCAGCTTTGATATTGTTTGGTACGGCCACGGCGCGCTTGTTTATAACACTCAAAAAACTGCCCTGCTAAAAAGCGCTCGATAATAACCGGATTGATATAAGACGCTCGGCAAACAGCAGGTGTATTGCCAAGCTCTTCTGCGACTTCTTTGACCATATCAACGACCAGCTGCTGGCGCTCATTGCTATTAGGCTCACTGGCTAATATTTCTCTGCCATTCGAGCTCTGCAGCTCATCGTACAAATTGTGGCAAAGTTATTTAACCTTTTATGAAACTCGTCTGCCGCCAAGTACCACAGAAAAGACATGGCGCAACCTGCTTGATGACGATATGCCGATTTATGGTTTTGGCGCTTGGCAGGATGAAATGCTAGTCGGTATCACGCATGTGGTACTACATCCCAATACTTGGAATACCACAGAATGCTGTTACTTAGAAGATTTATACGTTAGTGAGGTGGTTCGCGGGCGAGGCGTTGGGCGCGCACTGATCGAACAGGTGTATGAATTTGCCAATGAGAAAAACTGCAACCGTGTTTATTGGACGACGCAAGAAGACAATGCGACGGCACGCAATCTCTATGATGTAATCGCTACTCAAACTGACATGGTGCAATATCGCAAAGACTTATAACTTTGATTGGCTCTATGTTGTCAGTCTACTATCTTTAAATTTATTCAGAATAATACGCACAAAAAAACGCCAAGCGTTAACCACTTGGCGTTTTTTTACGACACAAATCTAAACTAAAGATGATTATTGACCATAAGTACATAAATAAGCACTTTCCACTTCTACTTTAACACCAAATTTTTGATTGGCTTCAACGGTAAATTGCTCACCCGCATTAAAGGTTTGCCACTCATCACTTTCTGGCAGTTTTACCGTCAATGCCCCACTGACTACGCTCATGGTTTCAAATTCGCTAGTACCAAACTCATACTCGCCAATTTCCATCACGCCAACAGTAGCTGGCAGAGTTGCCGTTTGAAAGGCAATAGAAGTTACTTTATTATCAAAATAATTATTAACGCTTGGCATAATTTTCCTTAAGTCGTTTCGTTTAAAGTCTGATTAGTGATTAAAAAGTTTGATTGGTGATTAAATAGCAGCAATAGCCTCTCTATAACAGCATAGCAATTTAATAAAGAACACTCGGCTCTGTTGTTCGTAAACTCTCAAAGTCGCTCGTTTATCTTTATTAAATCGCCTTTATAATAGGCTATTGCTGTTCCTTTTATGTATAGCAGTCGATAGTATTTATGGACTAAATTTACAGCCCAGCTTTTAAGCTTGCTACAATAAATTGATCGAGGTCACCATCGAGTACCGCGCCAGTATTAAAGGTTTCAACACCAGTACGCAAGTCTTTGATACGCGAGTCATCGAGTACATAAGAGCGGATTTGACTGCCCCAACCGACATCAGATTTATTATCCTCGACCGCTTGCTGGCTCTCCATACGTTTTTGCATCTCAAGCTCATACAACTTGGCGCGGAGCATTTTCATCGCCGTCGCTCTGTTTCCATGTTGGCTACGCTCGTTCTGACACGTGACCACCACGCCACTTGGCTCGTGAGTAATACGCACCGCAGAATCGGTGGTGTTCACGTGCTGACCACCCGCGCCTGATGAGCGGTAAGTATCGATACGCAAATCGGCTGGATTGATATCAATTTCAACGTTGTCATCGATTTCAGGCGATACAAAAACGGCGGCAAAGGAAGTATGACGACCATTATTACTATCAAATGGTGACTTACGCACTAAGCGATGCACGCCAATTTCGGTACGTAACCAACCAAAGGCATAATCGCCTTTAATCTCAATCGTCGCTGACTTAATGCCAGCGACACTACCTGACGATACTTCGATAACTTCGACTTTAAAGCCATGAGATTCGGCCCAGCGCGTGTACATCCGCAGCAGCATTTCTGCCCAATCTTGCGCTTCGGTGCCACCACTACCCGACTGGATATCCAAGTAGCAATTGTTCGGATCCATCTCACCGCTAAACATCCGGCGGAACTCTAAATCCGCAACGCGTTTCTCCGCATTGTCGAGCTCTGCTTGCACATCAGCAAGTAAGGATTCGTCTTCTGCTTCTACTGCTAAATCAAGCATGGCAGCGGCATCTGCTAAAGTCGTTTCAAGCGAAACCACCACGTCGATGACGCCATCAAGCTGACTTTTTTCTTTATTAATCTTGGTCGCGCGCTCTGGATCATTCCATAGCTCGGGGTTTTCTAATTCTAAATTGACTTCTTCTAAGCGTTCTTGCTTACCGTCGAAGTCAAAGATACCTCCGCAAATCCTGCCCACGCTCAGATAAATCTTTGATTTGTTCTTGATACGGATTGATTTCCATAAGTGTTCCTGTCTTTTTAAATAGATATCTCACTGATATGGCGCTATTTTAAATGAGATTGACGCTAAATAGTTGGCTAATTGCTACTGCCTTTATATTAAATAACTTTAAGCTGCCTAAATCGACCAATCTTCTACTGCCCAGCGATGCGACAACGCATGAGCATGTAGGGCATCGTCGGGTGACACACAGATAGCCACATCCGCCCATTCGAGTAATGGGATGTCATTTTTGGAATCTGAATAGGCATAAGTTTTATCAAAAGTGATACCCGCTAATTGCTTTTTATTAAGCCACTTGTCTAGATGGTAGATTTTACCTTCTTTAAAATTGGGCTTATCGGTTAATTTACCGGTATAACGCTCGTTTTGTATCTCAAGTGGCGTCGATAGTACATTACTCTCTTCAATACCAAAACGCTTAGCAATCGCCGACACTACAAAATCATTGGTGGCAGAAATAATCACCACGTCGTGACCCTGCTCGACGTGATGACAGAGCGCCTCCATGGCTTTTGGGCGAATATGCGGCTCGATTTCCGTCTTAATATAATCTTCGCGTAGCTCATGCAGTCTGTCCATCGGTAAGCTACTTAAAAATTGCGCGACAAATTCATTGTATTCGGTCGCATCGAGCGTACCTTCGATATAATCTTGATAAAACTTTTGATTGGCGGTGCGATATTCAGCTTCGTCAACCAGATTATGCTTGACGATATACTCGCCCCATAGGTAATCGCTATCGACATCGAGTAACGTATGGTCTAAATCAAAAAGTGCCAACTCTTTTGGAGCTTGTCCCGCTTGTGTTGCTTGCATAATGGAGCCTTGTTTTTATTAATTAAAGGAATGATTTTTTGACTATAAAATA
Organism: Psychrobacter sp. UBA6291; assembly: GCF_002439405.1. NCBI lineage: Bacteria > Pseudomonadati > Pseudomonadota > Gammaproteobacteria > Moraxellales > Moraxellaceae > Psychrobacter > Psychrobacter sp. UBA6291. Next base: position 6,357 of record NZ_DJUD01000042.1, read on the forward strand.
TGTTAGAAAATTATTGGATATAAAACGTGTTGCATCATGCGCTATAAGTCTACTGTTTACTAAACATAATTATGCTAACTTATTTACTTTAATATCTCATTACCTTATCTTTAATCTGCTTGATAATAACAATAGAGAACTGTATGAAAGCGCCTGATGATAAAACTGCTTTGTCCAACCGACCGCGACGTCCTGCCCGCTCCATCAGAGAAATCAGGCGACGGCAGTTAGGCAAAAGCTATCAATCGCCTTTAGAGCGTCTGCTTTATGCGCTGTTAAACGCTCTGTTATATGGTTTTGGCGGCTTACTTATCGACCTTGCCATCGTTGTTATTCGCTCCATCGCCGGTATGGGCAATGGCGAGATATTCTGGCTATTCACGCCGTTTATGCTAGTTTTGGGGGCGTTAACGGGTTTTATCGTCGGTAAAAGCGCCGGCGCTGAAAGCGTCAATGCTTTAAATATCGATGATACGAGTAATAATCATTACCTTAATGACCATTCTATACGCCATGATATCTTCCGCGGACTGATTATCGGTATTATCATTTTTGCCGTTATTTGGCTTATCATGATGCTAATGGCATAAAATTCCGCTTTCCGATGCCTCAATCAGGCATCGCTATTTCTGTTAGGCCGGTTTTAAATTTCTGACAGCGCTCCGCATAATGCATAGCTGATAGCTTTAACATTGCCGCTTGCTCATCGCTTAAGGTTTTGACCACTTTTGCCGGCGCGCCCATCACCAGCGAATTATCCGGTATCTCTTTACCTTCAGTAACCAAAGCTTTGGCACCAATGATACAGTTTTTACCGATTTTGGCATTATTCAATACCACCGCGCCAATACCAATCAAGCTATTATCACCAACTTCGCAGCCATGCAGCATCGCTAAATGGCCAATGGTGACGTAATCGCCGATTTTAACCTCAATCCCTGCATCGGTATGAATGACGCTGTTTTCTTGCACATTACTATAATCACCGATATGAATGCGCTCGTTGTCACCGCGAATCACCGCGCTAAACCAGACGTTGGCTTGATGACCCAAATACACATCGCCTATCACCCGTGCGGTATCAGCAACCCAACCATTAAATGGTACGGCAAACTCTGGCGTTTTGTCTAAATATTGATAAATCATCATCCATCCTTAGTGGTTATTTTTATACAAGTTTATATATGGTAAAAAGCGTGCCACAAATAAATGTGACTTAAAGCATGATAGTTGTAAAGAAAGATAAAAACTTTATAGTATAATGCTGTCGCCAATCAATAGAGCAATTAGAATTTAGAATAAAGCCGTATGCCATTTATCCCTATAAAATAACTATAGAATTTTATAGAGACAATCAACGCTCACCAACCTTTTTTAGGATCGCAGTGATGATCAGCAAAAAATACGCCCCTATCGTTTTATTATCGACCAGCTTGATGGCTGCCATCCCTGCCCACGCTGACAGTAGCACTACTAGTAAGGTAGGCGATGTACTGGCCTTTGCCATTCCAGCTGCTGCTTACGGTAGCACTTATTATATGGATGATAAAGAGGGTCGTCAGCAATTTTACTATTCATTTGCGACCAACGTTGCTACGACGCAAGTCCTAAAGTCGGTGATAGACAAAGAGCGACCCAATGGCCGTGATGAGGATTCCTTCCCTTCTGGTCATACCTCGATGGCGTTTCAGGGTGCCAGCTTTATCCATAAACGCTATGGCTTAGAATATAGCATTCCTGCGTATATTGGCGCAGGTTTCGTGGCTTATAGTCGTGTTGAAGCCGATGAGCATGATGTGGCCGACGTGGTGGCAGGGGCAGCATTAGGAATTGCCAGTAGTATGTATTTAACCAAAAGCTATTATGACGACCAAGTGCACATCGCCACCAATTTAGCACCCGACTATTATGGGGTATCGGTGCATTATAATTTTTAATAGCACTTATTTATCCCATTTGAAAGCACTAAATACAGACATTAGAAATAACAGAAGAGATAAGATGCTAGCCCTTAACGCAAAACTCTAGTATAATGCGCAAAATCTGTGCCAAAGCGAGCGGACATGATGCAAGTTACTCATTCACCCTTAGTGAATCCTGTACCTTTTCATCTATGATGTCTTCTCGCTTTTTTGTGGAAAAAATTTGGCTTCAGCCCTTTTTTATGTGTATTTAGCAGTATTTAAATACCTCTAAAAAGCCATTTTAGAACAAAATTTTTATCATAAAACATCACGGCACTCACCCATAACAGCGGAGGCAACCCTTGAATTCATCGGCAGAAATACAAGCAATTTTGGCACTAGCAGACGGTACTATTTTTCGCGGTTTGAGTATCGGTAGTCTTGGTCATCGTGTCGGTGAGGTGGTATTTAATACAGCCATGACAGGGTACCAAGAAATTCTAACTGACCCAAGTTACGCGCGCCAGCTGGTCACGCTTACCTATCCGCACATCGGCAATACTGGCACCAACGCTGAAGATGTCGAATCTGGTAATGGCCATCAAGTATGGGCTGAAGGGCTTATCATTCGTGACGCGACGATGGTCACTTCAAACTTCCGTAACTCAGAGTCATTGACGGATTATTTACAGAACCATGATACGGTCGCCATTGCTGATATCGATACCCGCCAGTTGACGCGCTTATTACGTGATAAAGGTGCACAAAACGGTTGTATCATGACCGCTTCTAACGGCGCAACGATTAGCAGCGAAGATGAGCAGCAAGCGATTAAATTGGCGCAAGAATTCGCTGGTATCGAAGGCATGGACTTGGCAAAAGAATGCTGTACGCCGAAGACGTTTGAATGGACAGCAGGCAGCTGGGATTTGTCAGACACCCTACTCAACCGCGATATACCGGGCAGCCATGATAGCGGTACGGGCGGATTTTTTAAACAGCTTGGCACCCATGTTGACTCAAAATACAACGTTGTCGCCTACGATTTTGGTAGCAAAACCAATATCCTACGTATGCTCGTAGACCGCGGTTGTCATGTGACCGTTGTCCCCGCACAAACGCCTATTGCAGATGTGTTAGCAATGAATCCTGACGGTATCTTCTTATCAAATGGCCCTGGCGACCCAGCGGCTTGTGATTACGCTATCGATGCGGTCCGTCATATCATTGAAGAAACCGACATTCCAACCTTTGGTATCTGCTTAGGTCATCAGCTCATTGGTCTTGCCAGCGGTGCCAACACTATCAAAATGAAAACCGGTCATCACGGTGCCAACCATCCTGTCCAAGACTTAGCCACTGGTACGGTGATGATTACCAGTCAAAACCATGGTTTTGCCGTTGATGAAGCCACCTTGCCTGATAACGTTAAATCTACCCATCGCTCATTATTTGATGGTACCAACCAAGGCATTGAACTGACCAATAAGCCGGTCTTTAGTTTTCAAGGTCACCCAGAAGCCAGCCCTGGTCCACATGATGCTGCGCCACTGTTTGATAGGTTTGCGGATATGATGGCAGCGGCAAAAGCGTAACTTATCAATAGTTAACCGCAAACAGAGAATAAATATAAGTATAAAGCTTGAAGCACAGATGGTGGTTCAAGCTGCACCCTAGCAGACACGATAAGTATTATCGAACATATCGTTAAAATACAGATTACTCAAAATATCACCCAAACGAAGGTAGCCCTAACTATGCCAAAACGTACCGACATAAAAAGCATTCTTATCATTGGCGCAGGCCCTATCGTCATCGGCCAAGCGTGTGAGTTCGACTACTCAGGCGCGCAGGCGTGTAAAGCGCTAAAAGAAGAAGGCTACCGCGTCATCTTGGTCAACTCAAACCCTGCAACCATCATGACTGACCCTGTCATGGCTGATGCGACGTACATCGAGCCGATCACGTGGCAGACGGTTGAGCAAATCATTGCTAAAGAGCGTCCGGATGCTATCCTGCCAACGATGGGCGGACAAACAGCGCTAAACTGTGCTTTAGACTTAGACAAGCACGGCGTCCTGACCAAATATAATTGTGAGCTAATTGGGGCGACTAAAGACTCAATCGAGATGGCAGAAGATCGCAACTTATTTGATAAAGCCATGAAGCGTATCGGCCTTGAATGCCCGCGCGCTGAAACCGCTGAGACCATGGAAGAAGCCTTTGCTACCCAAGAAAAAATGGGCTATCCGTGTATCATTCGCCCGTCATTTACCATGGGCGGTTCAGGCGGCGGTATTGCGTACAATCGCGACGAATTTATCGAGATTTGTGAGCGCGGTTTTGACTTATCACCAAACCATCAACTACTTATCGATGAGTCTCTCATCGGTTGGAAAGAATATGAGATGGAAGTGGTTCGTGATAAAAACGACAACTGCATCATCATTTGTGCGATTGAGAACTTTGACCCAATGGGCGTGCATACCGGCGACTCAATCACAGTCGCCCCAGCACAAACTTTAACCGACAAAGAATACCAAATCATGCGTAATGCTTCATTGGCCGTACTGCGTGAAATCGGTGTGGAAACAGGCGGCTCAAACGTCCAGTTCGGTATCAACCCTGACACGGGTCGTATGGTCGTCATCGAGATGAACCCGCGTGTCTCACGCTCATCGGCATTGGCATCAAAAGCAACCGGCTTCCCGATTGCTAAAATCGCTGCCAAATTGGCGATTGGTTATACCCTAGATGAATTGCAAAATGACATCACAGGCGGCAAAACGCCAGCGAGCTTTGAGCCGGCGCTCGATTATGTTGTGACCAAAATACCTCGCTTTAACTTTGAGAAATTCCCACAAGCCGACAGTGTGTTATCAACCCAGATGAAATCGGTTGGTGAAGTGATGGCAATCGGTCGCAACTTCCAAGAATCGATGCAAAAAGCCCTGCGCGGCATGGAAACCGGCAATGATGGTTTTGATGAGCAAATCGACTTAGCAAAAGTCAGTATTGAAAAAGCCCGTAGCGAGATTAACAATCGCTTAACCATTCCAACGCCTGAACGCATTTATTATATTGCCGATGCTTTCCGTATCGGCATGAGTGTCGATGACGTGTTTAATTTAACCAAAATCGATCCATGGTTTTTGGTACAAATTGAAGATATCGTGAAAACCGAAGCACAAGTTAAAGCCCTAGGCTTTGGCGGTTTAACTGAGCAAAACCTGCGTAGCTTTAAGCGTAAAGGCTTATCGGATTTACGTTTGGCAAAACTGCTTGGCGTCTCACAAAAACAACTACGCAAAAAGCGTTGGGATTTAAACGTTTATCCTGTCTATAAACGCGTCGATACCTGTGCGGCAGAGTTTGCCACCAGCACCGCTTATATGTACTCAACGTACGATAGCGAATGTGAAGCCAATCCAACGGATAACAAGAAAATCATGGTTATCGGTGGCGGTCCTAACCGTATCGGTCAAGGTATCGAGTTTGACTATTGCTGTGTTCATGCGGCGCTTGCCATGCGCGAAGACGGCTACGAGACCATCATGGTTAACTGTAACCCTGAAACGGTTTCAACCGATTATGACACCTCAGACCGTCTGTATTTTGAGCCCATCACCTTAGAAGATGTACTTGAAATCGTCCGTATCGAAAATCCAGACGGCGTGATTGTGCAATTTGGCGGTCAAACGCCATTGAAACTGGCGCGTGCGCTTGAAGCTGCTGGCGTCAAAATCATCGGTACCAGTCCTGATGCGATCGACCGCGCTGAAGACCGCGAACGCTTTCAGCATATGATTCAGCAATTGAACCTTGTGCAACCAACCAATGCGTTAGCGACAAGCTTAGAAGATGGTTTGGTCAAAGCCAAAGACGTTGGTTATCCACTAGTAGTCCGCCCATCTTATGTACTCGGTGGTCGCGCGATGGAAATCGTTTATAACGAAGATGAGTTAAGACATTACTTGCGCACGGCGGTACAAGCGTCAAACGAAGCGCCTGTACTCCTTGACCGCTTCTTAGATGATGCGATTGAGGTCGATGTTGATTGTGTTTGCGACGGTACTGATGTGGTGATTGGCGGTATCATGCAGCATATCGAACAAGCTGGCGTGCACTCTGGTGACTCGGCTTGCTCATTGCCGCCTTACTCATTATCAGATGAGCTTTGCGATAAAATGCGCGCGCAAACAGTTGCGATGGCAAAAGAGCTTGGCGTCGTCGGTTTGATGAACGTTCAGTTCGCGGTAAAAGGCGAAACGGTTTACATTCTAGAGGTGAACCCACGTGCAGCCCGTACCGTACCTTTCGTATCTAAATGTATCGGTACGTCATTAGCACAAGTCGCGGCGCGCTGTATGGCTGGTACGTCATTGAAAGATCAAGGTTTTACCACTGAAATCGTCCCAGTATTTTATGCGGTCAAAGAAGCGGTATTCCCATTTGCTAAATTTCCGGGTGTTGACCCAATCTTGAGCCCCGAGATGAAATCAACTGGTGAAGTGATGGGTGTGGGTAAAACCTTTGGCGAAGCATTCTACAAAGCGGTTATCGGTAGTAATGAGCGCCTGCCAGGTCTACCTACCAAAGGCGAAATCAAAACCGTCTTTATCTCGGTGCGTGATAGCGATAAAGAACAAGTTACTCCTATCGCTCGCCAGCTTCTAGATTTTGGCTTTAACATTGTTGCCACCACTGGTACGCAAAAAGTACTGGCGGAAAACGGTATTGAATGTAAGCAAATTAACAAAGTCACCGAAGGTCGCCCACATATCGTCGATGCCTTGAAAAATGGCAAAATTGACCTTATTATCAATACTACTGAAGGCAAACAAGCGCAAGAGGATTCATTCTCTATCCGCCGCAGTGCCCTACAAGGTAAAGTATTTTATGTCACGACATTAGGCGCGGCAGATGCAGTTTGTAAATCTTATGCGATTGACCTACCGTTTGATGTGTATAAGCTACAAGATTTGCATGAACAAGCAAAGACTATCGCTTAGCACTATTGACTTGGTGGTATAATTTCAGTAGATTAAGCATCATAGTGACGTTTATTTAAAAGCGTTGGCAAAAATTATGTCTGGTTTTTATACGACTATAGTACTTAAAAAAATTGTACTTTAGAAAAATAAAGTTTTTAAAAGATAAATCTAAAAAGCATAGTGGCTGAACTGCGACTATGCTTTTTATTACGTCAGGTTAAGGCGTCTTTTCGGTAAGTGTATCCGTGCTGATAGTTAATCGCTAAGTGTGCAGTTACTTACGACGCAGCCTCAACCTCATTCTTTTTATATTACATACTCATTGCAACAACACTGACACCATCTCACTATTCACTAGGAGATGGTGTGGTGTTATTGGTTTAAGGAAAAAACATGCAACGTTATCCCATGACTCCACAAGGACATGCGGCGCTAGAAGCCGAACTAAAACAGTTAAAAAGTGTCGACCGTCCACGTATTACAGCGGCCATCGCTGAGGCGCGCGAACACGGCGACTTAAAAGAAAACGCTGAATACCATGCCGCTCGCGAACAACAAGGTTTTTGCGAAGCGCGTATCCGTGATATCGAAGCCAAGCTTGGCGCTGCACAGGTCATCGACCCTACTACGCTACCAAATGATGGCCGAGTGGTATTTGGCGTGAGTGTGGTCATTGAAAATATGGATACCGAAGAAGAAAAACAATACAAAATCGTTGGTGATGACGAAGCTGACTTTAAAGCTGGCAAAATCTCAGTCAACTCGCCGATTGCGCGTGGTTTGATTGGCAAGTCTGAAGGCGACGAAGTCCGTATCGAAACGCCCAAAGGCATAGTCGAGTATGAAATCATGAAAGTGATTTACGATTAATATTGCTTATTTTGTAGATAAATAGATCACCTTTAAGAAAAAGCTTTCGATAACAAAAGCTTTTTTTGTAGATAGGTATAGTTAATTAGATATAAAAACGATACAACTTTTCATTGAACGATTTAATAGCGATGTATCTGATTTATTTGTATTCGACTATATATTTTTAGTGCCGCTGATAGATGCAAAAAACAGTACACAATGTCATTATTAGTAGAGCACTAGTTACACAATGCAGCTTTTTTACTCAATTCGTTTTAGCGCATAATTGTTCACACATTAAGTGCTAAGCATTTGACTAAAATAATGATGGAATGATAGCAAGTGTTGGCTATCTTAAGTACCTTTGCCCTCGTTATTTGACATGGTTTACATGCTCATTTGACGAGGGTTTTTTCTTATATAAGCGTTGTTTTTCTCAACCTTGTTTTTTTAAATTTTATTTTTTTTGCTACTTCATTAGCGGCTTTATTTACTGCTACTTTAAAGGAATCTATTATGACCACGCCAATCAATACGCCAGCATTTCAGGCTACGAATAAAAAAGCGCTTAAACATGCCTTCATTAAAAAAAACACTATTCCTACAGCCATATCAATGGTCTTAGCGGGTAGTTTTCTGACGCTAGCTGCTGCCCATGCCGCACCTGAAGTAACGGTTGTACCATCTGTGAGCAACAGCACCACAGTGGTCGAAAGTTACTCAGACGGCAAAACAGCGGTTATCACTGCGACGCCAAATGGCATTACCATGCAAGATGGCATGCCGTTTTACAGTACACAAGTGAGTACTGCGCCCCGTTATGTGGTTCGCTCAGGCGCTAATACTGTCGTTACTCAAGGCAATGCCACGGTCACGAGCGTACCTGTGACAAACCAAGTCACTAATCAAACCAGCAGAGTTGACGTCATAGCGGTTCCAACGACCAGCGTGACCGAAGTCTTGCCTGTGACGCCGGTGACCCAGTTGCCCGTCATCAATGCACCAACGACTACTATCGTCACTAACCAACCGGCAACGACGCAAATCGTTTCTACCTCTTTAGATACTCTGCAATTGACCCCAACTTTTAGCACGCCTGGGGTGGTTAATGCTCAAACCAAAGTCATGAAAATATTAAAAAATAAAGATGGTCGTGAAGTGGCCGTACCCGCCAATCATATCGCGCCTGGCGACGTCATCGAATATCACACCACTTATACCAATACCACCGCGCAGCCTGCTACCGATATCAATGCGATGGTTTCATTGCCAAATGGCGTGCAATTAGTGTCACTAAACAGTCCGTTACCAACGCTTGCCACCATGGGCGGCGATAGCTATCAAACTATTCAGCAAGTGGGCGACACTGTGGTTGTAAAAGAAAACTATTCTGGTCTTAAATGGAACTTGGTTGATCTAAGTCCAAACGCTGCTCAGACCGTCGTTATACGAGCTAAAGTTCAGTAATGACGACCTTATAAAATGTCATATTTTACTAAATAATTACTTTAAAGCCTTGCAAACGCGGGGCTTTTGTCATCTTAAAGAAGTATGAATCTCCAACTAATCTTGTTGAAAATTTTTGTCTTCAAGCGACACTAGCTGTCGTCTTGTTTATGTAGTTATCCTACCTTTACAATGACTTAAGCCTAATTTTGCTAAAATACATACCTATAAATGATTTGGTAAATAGCGCTTATGGCAACCATCAATTATGAACGCCTGCAAGGCAAGCTCAATATCTTAGCAGACGCTGCTAAGTATGATGTCTCTTGCTCATCCTCCGCTGGTACGCGCAAAAACCAAGGCGGTGGCCTCGGTGATGCCTCAGCAACCGGTATTTGCCACAGCTACACCGAAGATGGTCGCTGCGTGAGCCTGCTTAAAATCTTGCTAACCAATCACTGTATATACGACTGCGCTTATTGTACCTCGCGTAAAAGCAATGACACGCCGCGCGCCGCTTTTAGTGTCGAGGAAGTTGTTGATTTGACCATGCAATTTTATCGTCGTAATTATATTGAAGGGCTTTTTCTCAGCTCAGGTATCTTTAAAAGCGGCGATTATACGATGGAGCGCTTGGTCGAGGTCGCCAAGATATTGCGGACACGTGAACGCTTTAATGGCTATATTCACCTTAAGACTATTCCGGGCGCGTCAAAAGAATTGCTACTAGAAGCGGGATTGTATGCCGATCGCCTTAGCGTCAATATTGAGATTCCAACCAAATCAGGACTGGCTTTGCTCGCTCCAGAGAAGTCGCATGATGAATTAAAAGCGCCAATGGAAACGGTTAAAACTGAAATTATCACCATCAAAGAGAGCCGTAAAACCCATAAAAAAACGCCTAAATTTGTGCCAGCGGGTCAGACCAGTCAGATGATTGTTGGCGCCAGCAATGAGACCGATTTGCAAGTCATACAGCTATCGAGCCATTTTTATCAGCAATATGATTTAAAACGTGTTTATTACTCAGGTTACGTGCCGATGTTGTCCGATAGTCGTCTGCCAGCGATTGGGACGCCTGTACCGATGATACGTGAAAACCGTCTGTATCAAGCGGATTGGCTGATGCGTTTTTATGGTTTTGGTGCGCACGAAATCGTTGAGCCTGACTCGCCATTTTTAGATTTGGACTGTGACCCAAAGCTTGCTTGGGCAATCCGCCACCGTGAGCACTTTCCCGTTAATATTCAAACCGCCACTTACGAGATGATTGTGCGTATTCCCGGAATCGGTACCAAAACCGCTAAAAAGATAGTCAAAGCGCGTAAGTTTAATCAGTTGACGCTTTATCATCTCAAAAAAATGGGCGCGGCGGTCAATCGAGCTAAGTACTTTATCGCAACAACGGGTAAAAACGAGCATTTGGCGCATTTAACCCGTGATAACTTCCGTCAATATGTACTGGCGCAAACGCAAACCAAATATAAAGACCAACGCAACGGACAATTGACGTTGTTTTAAATAGGAATGTAGATGTCACAACTGCTGCAAAATAATGACTTCGTTGTCGGTCACTTAACGCCCAGTATTGTGCTTTATGAGCCAAGTTTTGAAGGTTGGCTCAGTGCCGTATTTTATGTCTATGCCAATAAGTTACAGGACGATGCATCCCTACAACTAATTGCTCACGACTGCTATATACCATCGTTGATTGCGCAGGCAACAAGCGTAGCAATGGATGCAGACAACGCCGAACGTGTACTAACCAAGCTGCATAAACTCTTAGGTCGCTCAGGTATGCGCAATATCCTCTGGGGATTTTTATCAGAAAAAGCTCATATCGGCACCACTTTATTTCAAGTAATCAAATACGCCATTGACTACCCTAGCCGCCATATTATGGAAGATTTGGGCAACCTAAATGTTTTGGAATTGGTACAAACCGTCAAATCGGTCGGCCGAGAAAAACACCGCATGGAAGCCTTTGTGCGCTTTGAGCATACCACTGACGATATCTACTTTGCCCGCGTTGAGCCTGATTTTAATGTACTGCCTTTGATTGGTGAGCATTTTCGCCAGCGCTACCAAGACCAGCATTGGGCGATTTATGATGTGGCGCGCGGCTATGGCATTTATTATGACAAAAGTAAAAGCACGCCGTCGCGCCCTGCTGCCCTGCAAACCATCACTAACCTAGATGATGCGGTACTGCGTAATCCTGCTAGCATTCATAGTAAGGACGAACAGCGCTATCAAAAGTTTTGGCAAGGCTACTTTACTAATGTCAATATCAAAGAGCGTAAAAACCCACGGCTACATAAGCAATATCTGCCGCAGCGCTATTGGAAATATCTCAGTGAAAAGCAAGTGCTACCAAATGCTGAGCATTTACAAAAACGTCGCTAGTTTGGTAACGATACCTATTGCCAAATGCTTATTCTTAGCTAAAAAACTCTTACTCTCAGCTAAAAAAAGCATGGCAAATCTGACCTTATCTTTTTATCTTGGTGGTTGAGTTTTCAGTACTTTTAACTGACAATAGCAGCTTGATATCTTATTTGGTGACCGACGCTATTATGAAAGTTATGCGCTTACTGTCGTCCTTAAAGCATGATGAATCCGAGCGCGGCATTTTTCATCTGGGTCGCGCTTTGGTTAAAAATGGGCATACTTCCATTATTATCGCTAGCGCCGATGAAGAAAATGACTTGGTCAAACGCCTAAAGCGCGATGGTAATATCTACCATCAGCTTTATATGAATAAGAAATCTTGGCTGTCACTGCTACAAGTCGCCCCGCTGCGCCGCCTGATTGAAAAATACGACCCTGATGTCATTCATGTGCATTCGCGCACCCCTGCATGGATATTGCATTTGGCCTTGCGCCGCGCCCGCCTCAAGCGTCGTCCCAAACTGGTCTCGACCATGTACGGTTTTTATCCGATTAATAAGTACTCGCAAGCGCTGCTCGATGTCGATACCATCATCACGGTCTCTGATAGCGTCACCAATTATTTAAAAAAAGGCCTGCGCCGTGAGGAGCTAGAACCTAAAGTTATTAAGCGCATCTACCGCGGTGTCGATACCCGTCGCTATCCGTATCGACACAACCCTTCTGTATATTGGCTGCGACATACGTTCGCCGAATACCCTGAACTTGAACATAAAAAATGGCTGGTTTTTCCGACCATTATTGGCAATGAATATGGGCAAGAATGGCTGATTGATATCTTGGGTAATCTGCAAGAACAATTTCCCAATATTCACGTCATTATTATGGACGATGATTACCGCGAAGGTGATGTGGCGCATGAAGATTTTCGCCAACGCAGCAATACGCTTGGACTGTCTGAGCGCATAACTTACGTCGGCAGCAAACGTAATGACATGCGCGAATGGCTGTCGGCGGCCAATATCGTCATGGCGTTGGCCAACGAGCCAGAATCGATTGGCATCAATGCCCTGCAAGCAATTCACTTAGGTACGCCAGTCATTGGCTGGGATCAAGCGGCCTTTAGCGAGATACTACAGCCACTTTATCCGCAAGGATTGGTCAAAAAATACAACGCCAAAGCGCTCTGCAAGGCAGTGCGCAACCAGCTAGAGAGTGTCACCCGTCCTGAGATGACCAATAAATTCACCATGCGTGAGATGATTGAACAAACCCTACTCGTCTATCAAGGGTTATATGACCAATCGCTTGCAGAAGAACAAGCGCAGGCGGATGCAGCGGCGATTAAAAAAATTAAGAAAAGTCTGAAACCAACGATAAAACCTTTTGATAAACTTTCTGATCGTTTAGTCAATCAAGAGCCTGCGCTACCCATTACTCTCAAAAAGGATAAAATAATAGCGCAAGATAACGCGGTTATGAAATCTGATAAAGAAGTTGTGCAACATAAAGACAGTATCACTTTAAAGGATAAAAAACTGGATAATGCCTCTTTAGATAAGCACGCTTTAAAGAATGATGCGTTAGATAATAAACCGTTATAAAATGCCAATCTCGCTAACGGTTTGGTGCAAGATTATTGGTTGATAAGATTGATGCTGTGAATATGTAAAGAAAGCCTAACGCTTACGCTAGGCTTTCTTTATTTTGAACAAATCTTATTTTTATTTAGGCGGATTATCTTTCAACCATAGCTGATTGACGATTTTTAACTCGCGTAGCTCTTCTGCCATAATAGCTTCACTGATGCCTGGATATTTGACGACGGCATAGCTATAAAGACCGATACCGAGCGCTGTCCAACCAAAGAAAATCCACCACTCGATAGCGCTGAGCGCTGACGGCATACCCGGCATATATAAGATGAGCAAGCCAATGCCCAGTACGATGGTAAACATACCGACCAATTTGCCCGCTGGCACTCTAAACGGGCGCACCATATCTGGCTCACGGTAGCGCAGGACTAAGAATGAGATAGCGACACAGGTATAAGCAATCACGATACCAAAACCACCGGCATCGACAATCCAAACCAACATTTTGCGACCAAATAACGGCGCAAGCGTCGCCAAACCACCGATTAATAAAATAGCATTTGATGGCGTTTTATATTTTGGATGCAATTTACCTAAAAAGGCTGGCAACATATGTGCTCTGGACATCGCATATAGCAGACGACTACCACCGATTAAAAAGGCATTCCAGCTTGATAAAATACCCAGCACACCGCCAATCACTAGTAAAATACCCGCCCATTTGCCATGCCACGCATTGGTCATCGCGTCAGCGGTCGCCAAGGTTGAGCCTTGTGCTTGAATGAGCGGCAAAGTGCGACCGACACTCCATGCTACGCTGACATACCACATCACCGCAATAATAATAGAGACAATCAAAAACTTACCAATATTAGGACGGGTCAGATCAATCTCTTCGGCCGCTTGCGGAATCACGTCAAAACCAACAAACATAAACGGCACCATGACAATCACCGTCATCATACCGCCGATACCACCGATAAAGGCAGGCGCTTGTACAGCGGTTGAATTCGCAGGATTGTAAATTACCGCACCAATAAACAATAACGTACCGACAAATAAAATACCGAGTACGGCTGTTTTTTGGAACCAAGCGCTGACTTCCATGCCGCGAATATTAAGCCAAGTGACGATGATTGAGCCTAGCATACCGACGCCAACCCACGTGGCATAAACGTCCCAGCCCGCTATCGTCCACAGATAGCCTTGGTTATAATTGGGAATAAAATATTCAACTACCGTCGGCAGGGCGACCGCTTCAAACGCCACCACCGAAAAATACCCAAATAAAATGCTCCATGAGCAGATAAAGGAGATATTTACCCCCAGCGCTCGATGCGTATAAGTATGCTCGCCGCCTGTAATCGGCATAGAAGCGGCCAGCTCAGCATACGTCACACCGATTAGTATCACGGCCAAACCGCCTATCAAAAACGCCAGCATTGCGCCCTACGTTCCTGCAGACAAAATCCAACCGCCAGCCAAGACTACCCAGCCCCAACCAACCATAGCACCGAATGCTAAAGCAATAATGTCAAACATGCCCAGCGATTTTTTTAGCTCAGACATAACTTACTCCTTGTCCGTGTGTCATCCGTGTCAGCCCTTTTTAACGGCACTGATACCCACTATTTTTATGTAATAGGGCGCTGCCCTTTTTTATCTTTTACTGCCTATCGAGCGATAGGTTTAGTATTTAAAAAATGCTTAGCAGAGACAGCAACGGCGTCTTGATTTGCAAGGCGCCGTTGTAAAACCACCACTCAAAGCAGCACTGTCATTATCCTAAGCTTAAGCTTTCATTTTTTGAATTAACGCCTTGAGCGGTCAAAATACCTTTGATAATATCAAGGCCTTCTTGTAGCACTTCGTCCTCTACTGTGAGCGGCACCATCACACGAATGGCGTTGCCAAACATACCACAAGACGCAAGCAGCAATCCTTGCTCGAAAGCTTTGGCTTTTAGGTTGGCAGTCGCTGCCGCATCAGGCTTGCCATCGTTGTCGATTAGCTCAAACGCTAACATCGCGCCTTTATGGCGAATATGACCGATGCTGCTTAGGTTCAAATCTTTTAAAAATGCTTCGATTTTGTCACCAATCTCGATACTGCGCTCAAGCAGATTTTCTTCTTCAATCACTTCCATGACAGCAAGCGCAGCCACACAAGCCAATGGGTTACCAGAATACGTACCGCCCAAACCGCCGACTTGCGGGGCGTCCATGATATCAGCGCGACCGATAACGGCAGAAATAGGATAACCACCCGCTAAGCTTTTAGCACTGGTCATCAGATCCGGCTCAACGCCCAATTGCTCAGACGCAAACAAGGTACCGGTACGAGCAAAACCACACTGGACTTCATCAAAAATCAGCACGATACCATGCTCATCACAAATCTTACGCAGCGCTTTGGCAAACGATGGTGTCACTTGATGGAAACCGCCCTCGCCTTGTACGGGCTCAATAATCATCGCCGCCACTTCACTTGGATCGATGTCCGCTTGGAAAATCATCTCAAGGCTATGCAATGCTTGTGCTTCGGTAACGTTTAGCTCTTCTGCTGGGAATAACGCATGGAACACAGGGCCTGGCATCGGACCAAAGTTCTTTTTATACGGCAATACTTTACCCGTTAGGCTCATGCACATCAGCGTACGACCATGCCAACCACCAACGAAAGAGATGACACCCGGACGACCGGTTTTTGCACGGGCAATTTTGATACAGTTTTCGACCGCTTCTGCGCCAGTGGTCAAGAACAAGGCTTTTTTCGGACCGCTGATAGGCGCTTTTTCGCAAAGCTTTTCAGCAAGCTCGACGTAGCATTCATAGTTAACCATTTGCGCGGCAGTATGGGTAAATTTGTCTAGCTGCTCGTGCACACGCTGGGTAATTTTTGGATGGCTGTGACCAGTATTCAGTACTGAGATACCGCCGACAAAGTCAATATAACGATTGCCTTCGATATCCCACACTTCTGAGTTTTTTGCTTTTTCGGCAAAAATAGGAAAGGCAATGCCAAGGCCTGTTGGCAAAACAGCTTTACGGCGCGCAAGTAATGATTGATTGGTAGTCATAAGAATATCCTTTTCTTTTTTCTTTACGTAGATGCCAATGATGGTATGGCGGTTTATAAAATAAGCTGTGGCTAAATTTGGGATTCATGCTACTGAATCCCGTTAAATGCTAGGTGAAAATCTATAAAAAACAAATGGTTAAAATATAAAACAGCTAACCATTAGCTCTAACTATTAACTAACATCAGAGCACCAATATTTGGTCACGACATATTCTTCGATGCCGTATTTTGAGCCTTCGCGGCCAAAGCCTGATTGCTTGACGCCGCCAAATGGTGCGACTTCGGTAGAGATAAGACCGGTATTATGACCGATGATGCCGTACTCAAGCCCTTCGGTAACGCGCCATGACCGTGCATAGCTGCCGCTGTAAAAATATGCAGCCAAACCATAAATAGTGTCGTTGGCTTGGCGAATGACGTCGGCTTCATCTTTAAAAGTAAAGATGGTGGCGATAGGACCAAAGATTTCCTCATGGGCGATATCCATGTCGCTGCTGATATCAGTAATCACCGTTGGGTTATAAGACAGCTCTGATGCGCCGTTGGTGCTGCCGCCCGTGATAAGGGTTGCACCTTTATCTAGCGCGTCTTTGAGCAGCGCTTGTACTTTTTCCAAGGCTTTTTTGTTAATTAAAGGACCAATATCCACGCCTTCATCCATGCCGTTACCGACATTAAGCTCAGCGACTTTTTTCACAAAGACGTCGAGGAATTTGTCTTTGATACTATCTTGCACGTAGACACGGTTGGCACAAACACAGGTTTGACCCGCGTTACGATATTTAGAAGCGATTAAGCCTTCAGCGGCTTTTTCAAGATCGGCATCATCAAAGACGATAAATGGCGCATTGCCGCCGAGCTCTAATGACAGTTTTTTAATCGTTGGGGCACACTGTGCCATCAAGGTACGACCGACTTCGGTAGAGCCAGTAAATGACAGCTTATGAATGCGTGGATCACCGGTTAGAATATCGCCGATGGTTGAAGATTTACCTGTCACCACTTGGATGACGCCTGCTGGAATACCGGCTTGCTCAGCCAATACCGCTAATGCCAATGCAGAAAACGGTGTTTCGGTTGCAGGTTTAATAATCATGGTACAGCCTGCCGCGAGTGCAGGGGCTGCTTTACGGGTAATCATCGCTGCTGGAAAGTTCCAAGGCGTGATGGCCGCGCAAACACCGACCGGCTGTTTTAAGATGACATGGCGCAATTGGGTTTGATTGGCAGGGATAACATCGCCGTATACGCGCTTACCTTCTTCAGCAAACCAGCGGATAAAGCTATTGGCATAACCAACTTCCCCGCGTGATTCGGTTAAAGGCTTGCCTTGCTCGGCGGTCATAATGATGGCCAAATCTTCTTTATTGGCATCGATAAGGTCGGCCCACTTTTGCAGTAGTTCCGCACGCTCTTTGGCCGTCTTGGTTGCCCAATCGATTTGCGCCTCATGAGAAGCAGCAACCGCGTCATTGACATCATCGGTCGTCAGGCTTGGCACGTTACCGATGACATCACCGTTAAAAGGATTGCCCACGTCGATAGTCGCGGCATCACTGGCATCATGCCAGCCGTCTTTGATAAAGCACTGCTGTTTGAGTAAGTCTGGATTTGCTAGCGTTAGCGTATTTGACTGTTGTGACATGTTGACACTCCTTGTCAGTGTTATTTTGCAAATAAGGTTTGCAGATTTATAGTGATAAACGAATAGCTAAAAATAGGAATGAAAATAAAAGGTTATGACTTAAATAATTATTGATAACTTGTTATTTGTTCAATATACTGAACATGTATTCTATATATGAGACATCATTATAAGAATGATAATCCCTTATTTGCAACCCCTATTAACAGTTTTGTGCTGATTTATCATTTTATTTTGCTACTTCCTTAATTTTATCGTCTTTTATAGGTTTCTTATGAGCACCACTACCGTTCCTGCTTTGGACAAAACTTTTCAGATTTTAGATTTAATAACTGACAGCGCCCAACCTTTAACGGCGGCGCATATTGCAAAAGCGCTTAACCTGCCTCGTAGCTCAACCCACAATATTTTGCAAAGTTTATTAGCCAAACATGTCATTTATAAAGACAGCGATAGCCGCTTTCATTTGGGCTCGTATTTAATGTATTGGGCGGGCAAATATGAGCAGCAGCAAGGTGTCATCCAGTTATTCAAAGACCTTATTGTCCAGTACCCCATCCTTTTGCAGCATACCGTCACCTTATCCAAACTCGACTTGGGGGAAGTGGTATTTTTAGCCTGTCATGAAGCGCCTGCGCCGCTTGGCTTTACTTTCCGCGCGGGTGTTCGCGTACCGGCGGTGTTTTCGGCTACAGGCAAAGCCATGCTCTCCACCTTATCTATGGACAGCATAAAATCTATTTACGCCACTGGCTTCCCTACACCTATTACCAAATATGGTGTCGATAACTTTACCGATTTGGCGACCGAGCTGGCCGCCATTAAAAACAGTCGTATATCACTTGACGATGGGCAACTGCGCGATGGCATGTATTGCTTAGGCACTTATATTCGTAACGCGTCAGGCAACGCGGTTGCCGGAATGGCGATTAGCTTTTTGCAAGCAGAATATGAGTCCAAGCGAGCTGAGGTCAGTGCGGTACTGATTGAATTGGCAGAGCAAATTGAGCAGCGTTTGGGTTTTAAGGACGAGCATTAAACAATTCCATCGGCTTTAAGCTTGGCGATCATCTCGCTGTCATAACCCAAATCAGCAAGCGTGCTATCGGTATGTTCGCTCAATTTGGGTGGCGGTGTCCGATAAGTGACCGGTGATGCGGACAATTTAATCGGACTACCAAGCGCGCGCACAGGACTACCTTGCGCGGCAAAATCAACCACCATCTCACGAGCTTGTGCTTGCGGCATCGCCAAGGCCTCAGAGATATTATGAATCGCCCCGCACGGGATACCTGCTTTATCTAAAACCTCTAACCAATAACTGCGCGGTTGCTTGGCAAATTTCTTGCTCAGCTCATCACAAAGTAGTTCACGATTGGCAACGCGCTGTGGATTGGTCATAAAGCGTTCGTCCGTATTCCAATCAACGCCCAATACGTTACAAAGCTTGGCAAACTGACTGTCATTACCGCAGGCTAAGATAAAGTGCGACGCGCCTTTTGCCTCGAATACTTGATAAGGCACGATATTGGGATGTTGATTGCCGAGTCTTGGCGGGACTCTATCTGATGCCAAATAATTCATGCCGACGTTGGCGAGCATCGCAAGCGCGCTATCAAGCAATGCCACATCGACATGTTGCCCAAGTCCGGTATGCTGACGCGCTAATAGAGCGGCTTGAATACCGATGGTCAGCTGTAACCCTGCAAACAAATCAACCACTGCCACGCCAACCTTATGCGGTTCGCCATCGCTTGGACCGGTGATGCTCATCAGCCCTGATAAGCCCTGAATAATATAGTCATAACCGGGGCGCTTGGCATCAGGCCCTGTCTGCCCAAATCCCGTTAATGAGGCGTAAATAAGGCGCGGATTGTCTTGTTTTAAACTGTCATAATCTAAGCCGTATTTTTTTAAACCGCCAACCTTAAAGTTTTCAACGACGATATCGCTATCGGCGACAAGCTGTTTGATAATGGTTTGTCCGGCAGGTGTGGTGATATCGACGGTGAGGGATTTTTTATTGCGGTTAATAGTGGCGTAATAAGCAGAAGTGTCATCGCTGAATTTTGGCGGCGCCCAATGCCGCGTTTCATCGCCAATATGCGGACGTTCGACCTTGATGACTTCGGCGCCCAAATCTGCAAGTACCTGCGTACAAGAAGGACCGGCCAATACTCTCGATAAATCAAGCACCTTAATACCGTGCAGTGCACCTTTTGCCATATCCGTCATAATAATCCCTTATTGTGTCGCGTATTTTTTGATTTTTTGATGATAAAATTGTTCTTCATGATTTAATTGCCAAGCAGTTAAATGATGAAGAACAACTGAAAAACGTACGCTACTGTTTAAAATCTGCTTATAGGAAGCCAAACAGTAGCGCACGTAATTAGCTAATAACGATTAATAAAATGCTTGAATACCCGTCTGCGCACGACCTAGGATAAGCGCATGAATATCATGCGTACCTTCATAGGTATTAACCGCTTCTAAGTTCATGACGTGGCGGATAATGTGGAACTCATCCGAGATACCGTTGCCGCCGTGCATATCACGCGCAACACGCGCGATATCGAGCGCCTTACCGCAGTTATTACGTTTAATGAGTGAAATCATCTCAGGCGCGGCATTGTCTTCATCCATCAGACGACCGACGCGTAACGCCGCTTGTAAACCTAAAGCGATTTCCGTCTGCATATTGGCAAGCTTCAATTGCACAAGCTGGGTTGCGGCAAGTGGACGACCAAATTGCTTACGGTCTAGCGTGTATTGACGCGCCGCTTTCCAGCAAAATTCAGCCGCGCCCATTGCGCCCCATGCAATACCATAACGGGCTTTATTTAAGCAACCAAATGGCCCTTTTAGACCACGGATATCTGGGAAAGCATTGGCTTCAGGGACAAATACCTTGTCCATGACAATCTCACCGGTAACTGAAGCACGTAGTGAAAATTTACCTTCAATCTTCGGTGCTGATAACCCTTTCATGCCCTTATCTAAAACAAAACCACGAATCTCATCGGCGTCATCTTTTGCCCAAACGACAAATACATCAGCGATAGGACTGTTGGTAATCCACATCTTATTGCCCGTCAGCTCATAACCGCCATCAACTGCGCGCGCACGGGTCGACATCGAGGCAGGATCTGAGCCTGAATCTGGTTCCGTCAGGCCAAAACAGCCGACATACTCGCCAGTGGCAAGCTTCGGTAGATATTTTTCTCTTTGCTCTTCGGTGCCATATGCCCAAATAGGATGCATGACTAAGCTCGACTGCACGCTCATCGCCGAACGATAACCTGAATCCACCGCTTCGACCTCTTTCGCAATCAAACCATAAGCAACACTTGATAAACCGGCACAGCCATAACCTTCAATCGTCACACCAAGCAAGCCCATCTCACCCATTTGACGCATGATATTGCGATCAAAGTTCTCGTTACGATTGGCCTCTAAAATGCCAGGCATCAGCTCTTTTTGAAAAAACTGACGGGCGCTGTCCGTGACCATGCGCTCTTCATCGGTTAATTGGTTGCGTAATAAAAACGGATCTTCCCAATCGAAACTTGGACGCTTAGATGTTGCCATGTAGAACTCCTTGTTATCAGTCTTCCTGACCGACGAGTAGTGATTAATGAGTAAATCGTTTGTATAAATGATTGACTTGTTAATTCCGCTATGCGAAACTTAGTTTCATAATTTAAATCTATTTAAGCAAAGTTTTACCGCGCTGTAAACCTTTATCAAAAAAAATGAGCATAAAATGACAAAAAATGTATCTACAGCTCTGCCACTACTCGATCGAATGACCACTATTCTTGAGCAAAGTAAGGACGATAATGACCGGCAGTTTGTCACCGCACTGGGGCGTGGACTGACTTTATTGGCAGCCTTTGAGCAGCATGAGCAGCTCAGTCATCAGCAATTGTGTCAGATGACCGCCTTGCCAAAAGCCACCATCACTCGGCTTATTCATACCTTGATGACGCTTGGATTTTTACGTATGACCGAGCACGGACAATATCAGCTGGGCAGTAGTGCGGTGCGATTAAGTGCCACCGCGTGGAGTCGTCATGACATGGTGGCAACTGCTGAACCATTGCTGCGGCAATTTGCAAGTAGCAATGAAGTATCGGTGAATTTGGCCACCGAAGTCGAAGGAGAAATGCGCTATCACGCTTGTTGTCGTAGCCCTGCTCGCCTCTCTGTCAATTTACAAGTTGGCTCAGCTGTACCTGTCGCCCGCACTGCCATTGGTCGCGCTTTTTATGCAGTAAGCTCGCCAGCGAGAAAGGCGGTGATTCGTAGTAATCTACAAGAGCATTTATCTAAAGAAGAGTATGACCGCGCGCAATCTGCGTTAACCGAGGCGACAGAGCATTATGCAAAATACGGCTATACGGTATCCGATGGTGAGTTTTCTACCGATATATTGGCAGTTGCTGTTGGCGTCTTTGACATCGCAACTGGGCAGTATGCATATTCACTCAATGCCAGTGTGCCAAGTGCCAATTGGCAAGCGGAAGAATATGCAGCAATGATTGTGCCAAAATTGCAGGTGTTGGCTGAAAGGATTGGCAGTGGGTTTTAGAAAAGCTGAGTGGATTTATTTATTTTTCAGCGGTGTATAAAGGTGTTGGTAATGCGATGAGAGCACAAAATTATTTGGTGGAAGTGCTATATAATTTTCGGCAAGTGGTTTGTGTTAAAGAATGAGAAGCGCTAAACTTTAAAGCAAATATCAATAATAATAAAAGTATTGGAGTCAACCATGAAACTCGCCGAAGCCCTCCTCATCCGTAGCGATATGCAAAAAAAGCTCGCCCAAATTAAAGGGCGTATTCGTAGCAATGTCAAAGTCCAAGAAGGCGATACGCCAAACGAAGACCCAAACGCGCTGATGATTGAAGCCAGTCAAGTCATTACTGAATTATCGGCTTTGATTGAACGTATTCACCGAACTAACGCTGTCGCTCAGTCCAATGAAGGTCAATCGATGCTGACACTATTGATCGAACGTGATACCTTAGAGATGCGCCATAAGTTATTGATTGAGGCCATTGAAGCCACTGATACCGAGGTTGACCGTTATAGCCCTCGCGAGATTAAATGGCATATCATGGTTTCGGTTGCCGGTTTACAAAAGCAAGCCGACGACATCGCAATGAAGCTGCGCAAAATTAATATTTTCATTCAAGCCAATAACTGGCAAATTGACCTTGTAGAATAAGTATTTTTAAACCATTGATATGAGAATTTTCTGTCCGTTTTATTTATTTAACAATACTATTCGATAATAAACGGATAGACTGCCCCTTTGGAACCGACTGGGCGAGTGTCAGACCCCAAACCGCCACAGCAGGGGGTTGAAAACATACTGTAGTGGCTGCTACGCGTTGCGGGCAAACGCTTTTTTTACCATTCATGCCCTGCACCCGTCACAACTCACAAGGCACTATTTAGACCTTACCACCAGATACTGACAGTCGGTTTCAATCTTATTTTTAATGCTTTTCGTTATTGCCATTGAGTGCCTTTTCCTTATCTTCGACGCCAAATTATCAGCAGAAAATCATTTGAAATAATCAATCAGAGCTGATTACATCTAAAAACTGTTATTTTGAGCGCAACATTAGCACTCTGTTACCCAATTAAACCATCGCAGTGATATCATATGTGTATGATGTACGCGATAAATTTAAGCATTTAATCCATTCTTAATAACCATGTTTATGACATGGTTATTTTGTTATGGATATTTTGTTTTTTATCATTGCGTTTTTATTATTTACGTAACACTGTTGAGTATCGTTATGCCCCAATCTCGTACCAATCTAAACCCAAAACCCAAACAGGATTCTCCTTATTTAGTTGGCGTTATGTTGCGCTACAGTACTTTTGCCGCTGCAACCCTGCTGTTTATAGCAGGGCTGTTATTGATGAATTGGTGGCTGATTATTCTTGGCGGATTGGGTGTGGGTTTGGGGATTTATGATGTCATACAGGCAAAGCATGCTATCTTAAGAAACTATCCAGTCGCCGGGCATATTCGCTATGTGCTTGAGGATTTTCGCCCTGAAATTCGTCAGTATTTATTAGAAAATGATAAAGAACAAGTGCCGTTTTCACGCCAGCAGCGCGCACTGGTGTATCAACGAGCAAAAAACGTCAGTGATACCAATGCTTTTGGTACGCTTGATAATTTATACGCACACGGTAAAGAATGGTTTTTGCAATCAGCAGTCAGCCAACCGTTAGAAAATAAAGACTTTCGTATTATCGTCGGCGGCGAGCGATGTCAACAGCCGTATGATATGTCGGTATTTAATATCTCAGCGATGAGCTTTGGGAGTTTATCGGCCAATGCCATTATGGCGCTTAATCAAGGCGCTAAATTGGGCGGCTTTACTCATGATACTGGCGAAGGCGCCATCAGCCCTTATCATCGTAAGTTTGGTGGCGATTTAATCTGGGAGCTGGGCACCGGTTATTTTGGCTGCCGTGATGAGCTTGGCAATTTTGATCCGCAGTCCTTTGCCGAACAGGCAACCGATCCGCAAGTAAAAATGATTGAGATTAAACTCTCGCAAGGTGCAAAACCAGGTCAAGGTGGCGTACTGCCAGCAGAAAAAATCACGCAAGAGATTGCGGATACGCGCCACGTGCCGATGGGTAAAGACTGTGTGTCGCCCTCTTCGCACAGCGCCTTTAGCACGCCGCGCGAGTTGGTGACTTTTTGGCAGCAGCTGCGTGATTTATCAGGCGGTAAACCGGTCGGCTTTAAGCTGTGTGTCGGTCAGCCGTGGCAGTTTATGGCGATTGTAAAAGCTATGATAGAGATGGACAATTACCCTGACTTTATCATCATTGACGGCGCTGAAGGCGGTACAGGTGCAGCGCCCGTTGAATTTATGGACAACGTCGGTATGCCGATGGTTGAAGGCTTTATGCTCGTGCATAATACTTTGGTTGGTGCAGGTATTCGCGATAAGATTAAGCTTGGCGTTAGTGGTAAAATCGTCTCAGGCTTTGATATTGCGCGTATGATTGCGTTGGGTGCTGACTGGTGTAACTCGGCGCGCGGCTTTATGTTTGCCGTTGGTTGTATCCAATCGCGCTCATGTCATACCAACACTTGCCCGACTGGCGTTGCTACCCAAGACCCGTATCGCCAAAAAGCTCTTGATGTACCAAGTAAAGCTGAGCGCGTGGCAAGTTTTCATAAAAATACGCTAAAATCACTTGCCAGTATCGTTGGTGCGGTTGGTCTTCAGCATCCAAGCCAATTACAGCCGTATCATATCGCCCGCCGTTTAGACGATGGCCAGATTAAGCTATTATCGAAGTTCTTTTACTTTGCTGACCAAGGCGCCCTGCTTGAGGAAAATGCTCGCGCCGACGTCTTTAACCAAATGTGGGTGATGGCAAATCCTGATAGCTTCCTTGCCAATAACGATGCGCTGATTGCTTATAACAAAGACTCGCGTGATAAAGGTAAAGAAACCAATGCCCCAACCACCCAGCACCCCGATGATTCGGTAGATCTCATCGATGGTGGTCTGTTAATTGGTAACGTCAATAATACTTTCCGCGAAATTCCGCCATTAGACGACTAAGAATTATGGCGTTTTTTAGACCATCTAACGTTATCCTATAAAAAGATAAGTCATCGATGCCAAGTTCTATATTTAGGTTTCCTTACTCATTGTTGGCGGCAGCGCTGGTTGCATTAAGCATCAGCGCTTGCCAGCCAGCAGAAGATAATAACCATGACACGATAAGTAGTGATGGCAAAAATTGGTCATGTCAGGCGCAAAACACGCCCTTTGCCTATAGCGTTTGCCGTATTGATGCAAAGGCGCTGACCGACACGCGTTATTCATTACAGCTATTTTGGCAACAGAGCGATAGCAATGCTGATAACAACCAGCCGCTACTGACTTTTGATGCTTTACTAGCGGCGCTGCCCTCTAATCAAACCCTTAACTTTGCCATGAATGCTGGCATGTATAATGAAAATTATGCGCCGATTGGCTATACGGTTATCGAAGGTAGGGAGCGACGCGCATTAAATATCAAAGAAGGCGGCGGCAACTTTCATCTGTTGCCCAACGGCGTCATGTGGTGGGATAAATCTGGCAAAGTACAGATTACCGAAAGCAAAACGCTAGACAGCCAGCTCAAAAATGGCAATACGCAGCCTTGGTATGCGACGCAATCGGGTCCTATGTTAGTCATCAATAATGAGATTCACCCGCAGTTTAAGCCTAACAGCACTTCGCTTAAGCTACGTAATGGCGCAGGTGTTTGCAGTGATGGCAGCATACAATTTGTCAATAGCGAGGCGCCGGTGAGCTTTTATCAATTTGCCACGCTGTTTAAAGATGAGTTAAGCTGCCCAAATGCCTTATTTTTAGATGGCGGTATCGCTTCGGCACTCTACGCACCAAGCATTGATAAGCATGATAAAAAAGAGATGGGCGTGATGATTGGGCTGATAGAAACGAAAAATTAGAAACAAAGAATTAGCAAAGCAAGAGTAAAAACAGAAATTAGCAATTAGAAATTAGAAATTAGAAATGAAAAAATAGCCGCTATATTTTATAACGGCTATTTTTATGCGTGTTTACAAAATAAATAAAGCAAATGATTCTTACAACTGTCCCTTAGCGCGCCAGATAATTGGTCATCTCTTCCACACCATGTAAGGTCATCGGATACATTTTATTGTTGAAGATTTTTTTAATCTCAACGATGGTTTGGGTGTAATTCCAATACGCAGGATTTTCCGGATTGAGCCAAGCGACTTTATCAAAATGCGCCAGTACCCGTTTTAGCCAAACAATGCCCGCCTCATTATTCATATATTCGACGCTACCGCCAACCGTCATCAGCTCATACGGCGACATCGACGCATCGCCGACAAATATCACCCGATATTCGCGACCATAGGTATTAAGCAGCTCATAAGTCGGCATCGGAGCGCTGTGGCGACGATTATTGTCTTTCCAAACATAATCATATAAGCAGTTATGAAAGTAAAAAAACTCTAAGGTTTTAAATTCGTTTTTAGCAGCAGAAAACAACTTTTCCAATGCTTCGACGTGAACATCCATACTGCCACCAACATCAAATAGCATCAGCACTTTGACACGGTTGCGGCGCTCAGCTTGCATATGAATATCGAGCACACCTTTTTTAGCGGTATGCTTAATGGTTTCGTGAATATCTAGCTCATCGGCGCTACCCGTACGTGCAAATTGGCGCAAGTTACGCAGTGCCATCTGAATTTGGCGCGTGCCAAGCTGATTGTCATCATCGAGATTGCGATATTTGCGCTGCTCCCACACTTTAGCAGCGCTGCGCTTACGTGACTCGCCGCCGACGCGCACGCCTTCTGGATGGTCGCCATAGGCACCAAATGGTGACGTGCCGCCTGTGCCGACCCATTTACTACCGCCTTGATGACGCTCTTTTTGCTCTTTAAGACGCTCTTCAAGCGCTTTCATCAGCTCTTCTAATGAGCCGTATTTTTTCAGCAAGCGCCGCTGCTCTTCGGTCAGATTTTTTGGATCAAGTTTTAAATCTAGCCATTCTTTTGGAATATCCGTCAACTTTGCAAGCAGCTCATCCATATCAAGACTATCGACGCCCTCAAAATAATCTGCCATAGCACGGTCAAAATTATCAAAGTGACGCTCGTCTTTGACCATACAAAGCCGAATCAGTCGATACATATCCTCGCGACTGGCAAAAGTAGATAGCTCTGGGTTTTCAGGATGCGGCTGCATCATCAGCCCTTGATCTAAGGCCGCGTTTAGGTCAAGCAGCTCACGCGTACTGACTGGCACGCCGTAGGTCCGCAGGGTATAGAACAATTTGATAAACATAAAAGTCGCATCACTTATTGGCTGATAGAGTTACGAGTTGGACTGCTTCATTAGCTTCAATTATGACAAACGAGCTATCGCTTAACGACGCATCATATTGGCAAAACGCTGCAATAAACTCACATCGGCTTCGTTTTTCAGCAGCGCGCCATATAGCGGCGGAATAGACTTTTCCCCGCGTAAGTTTTCTTCCAGCTCGTTTTGTGCCATATCATCAGCCAATAATAGCGTCAGCCAATCGACCAATTCCGACGTTGATGGTGGCTTTTTAAGCCCTTGAATATTACGCAGCTTATAAAAAATATCGAGCGCATCATTGACGAGTTTTTCTTGGATATTGGGGAAATGCACCTCAATGATTTGGCGCATGGTATCTTCTTCTGGGAAGTCGATATAATGGAAGAAACAGCGGCGTAAAAACGCATCCGGCAGCTCTTTTTCATTATTTGAGGTGATGATAACCACCGGACGCTGCTCGGCAGTGATGGTCTCGCCCGTTTCATAAACGTAGAAAGACATTTTATCGAGCTCATGCAGTAAGTCGTTTGGAAACTCGATATCGGCCTTATCAATCTCATCAATCAATAACACACTGCGCTCACTGCTCGTAAAGGCTTCCCACAGTTTACCAGGCTTGATATAGTTGCCAATCTCATACACCTTGTCGTCGCCCAATTGCGAATCACGCAAGCGCGATACGGCATCGTACTCATACAGCCCTTGCTCAGCTTTAGTGGTCGATTTAATGTGCCACGTAATCAGCGGCATCCCTAAACTCTCAGCCACCTCTTCAGCCAGTAACGTTTTACCCGTACCCGGCTCGCCTTTAATCAGTAACGGCTTTTGTAACGTCATTGCCGCATTAACGGCCAGCTGCAAATCATCGGTAGCAATGTAGTTTTGCGTACCGATAAAGCTTTTTTTCGTTTTATCAGTCGTGCTCATAATACATTCTCAGTTATTAGAAAAAGTTATTAAAATCAGTTATTGTTATCCGTTAAATATAGTAGAAAGCTTAGAGAAAGTCGTTAGCAGATACTTAATTATTTAGATTAGCACAGTGCCATTAATTGCCAAAGTACTCATGCGTTCGTAGTTATCATTGACTGGCTGTACAGCCAATAAATGAGTATAAAAAAAGACACGCAGGGTGTCTTTTAGTGTAAAAATTTAAAGCAAAAAGCTTTACTACTCATATCTATTATTTGCGGTCTTTTTTTAAGCTAACCTCAGCTTTAGGCTTACTTAATTCAGTCCTAGCCAATTCAGGTTTAGACGACAATGCTGAATGGTCAAACGACTCTGATAAACCCGCGTCGTCTGCTAAATAATTACCAGTAGTCAATTGGGCAGTCGCTTGCGCATCATCCGCCGTACGGCTGCGAGCTTTATCCAAGCTGGACTCAAACGCGCCGCGAATCAGTTGCCAGACAAAACCCACAAACAAGCCCACGACCAACACCACTAAAATCGGCAGCATATTGGCTATCGCGCCAGCCGTATCTTTCATCATAATCGCATAAACGACACTGATACTCGCCGGCGCAATCACACTAGGATCACCAAGCGCCGTACCAGGCGCGAGCAAGACGGCAAACAATATCATCCAACTCATACCACCAAGCGGGCGCGGCAAAATACGAGCAACCAACAACCAGAGTATCAAAACGATAATGACGCCGCCAAGATACGCATACATAGGTAAGTCTGCGGGTGGCACATCTTTGACCAGTTGCCCCCACCAAATCGTAATCTCACCGAGGATATCACTGATAGCGCCTATCGGTAAGCTGTCTATAATGCCTTTTAACCAATCCATGCGTGTTTCTTTACCTGCGTTTATTACCTGCGGCGCGTAAGGCGTCAAGCGGTATAGGGTAAGTTTTGTCAGACTAAAAATTCGACAAAATACATAATCATCAACTGCACTTAATGATGCGTATTTGATAGCGATTAGTTTATCATGACTTGCTAGCAAAATGCATAAGCGCAAATGTTTCGTCGCTTTTCTGATGCATTTAAGCGAAGTTTCTTAATTTTAAAAAAAGTCTCTTAATTTCAGAACCTCTATCAATCGTAGATATTATCCTGAGCTTCACGGGCGCGTAGCTCCGCTTGACGGCGCATGACATCTTGCGGCGGCAACTGCACGAAATACCCTTGCGACTTCAGTTTTGTCAGCACTTCTTCTTTGTCAACGCGCGCCAATTTTGGCGTGCTCGCCAAGTCTAAATGCATGACAAACTGACTACGTCCTAAACTTGCCCGAAACTCTTTTGGCAGTACACCGAGCCAGTCCTTAATCTCATCGGTATCATCAGGATAATCAGGGCGCGCAATGTAAACATACATATCGTCGTGTTTGGGAAATTTATAAATATCGCAATGCATAAAAACAACCTATCAGAAACTATCGCCATAGATTAGCATATTTGCGGCTGCAATCAGTAGTCGCTTTACGTTTTGCTATGGTAAATCACTGTAAAGTCCGCTAATTTAATGACCTTTTACACATGCTATTTATTCATAAATTTGTCAGCGCTGCTGCTAAAAAGTTGTTTTTAACAACATTATCGACTTTAATGCGGCAGATGGCTTGTAAAAACAGCCTGAACCTTTCATAATAAAAGCGTTTTTCAGGAGAGAGTCTTGGGCATTATATTAAGTGCGCTTATATTTACGAGCTGCGCTGATAACTGCTTGATGACCACCGAAGGCGCATACACCCTGCCAATCGCTCAGGTAAAAGGACTGAAAAACATATGTCATAACTGTTTTACTGCTATCACAACTGCATAGCATTCCAAAACATAAGACATAACAAATCTGGAGAGCGGTAAGGACGGACGACGCCTTACCCACCGAAGGGGAGAAAATGCGACATCATTTGCTTGGGCTTTTTAAGGCTTTTGCTTTAAAAAATCACAATGATGGTTCGTGTTGAAAATCTCAGGTTACAGGACAGATAGGGCTTTTGCTTAAACCGACGTTTGGCGTCTGTTTGGCTGATTGTTCTATTTTTTTGTACGGCCCTTGGTTGCACTGCTTGCGCCCTGCAAGATTGCTACTCACTACTATGATAATGCACATCTGCCCTGCTACTTTGATATTTTATACCTGATTATCAAGTGCTGCTGATGTTCCATAAGGATTTGTTATGACCGACACTCACAATACCAATTCTCACAATACCAGCGCTTCCGCCCCTAAACGCACGCCCCTTTACCAGTCGCACCTTGATAGCGACGGCAAACTGGTGGATTTCTCTGGTTGGGAATTGCCAATCCATTATGGTTCACAAATCGAAGAACACGAAGCCGTGCGTACCGACGCCGGGATGTTTGATGTCTCGCATATGGTGGTTGTTGATGTTAAAGGCTCTGATGCCAAAGCATGGTTGCAAAAGCTCCTTGCTAATGATGTCGATAAATTAAAAACCGTTGGTAAAGCACTTTACTCTCCGATGCTCAATGAGCAAGGCGGTATCATTGACGATTTAATCGTTTATTTGATGAATGAAGACGCGAGCGAATATCGTATCGTGTCAAATGCAGCTACCCGCGATAAAGACATGGCACAGTTTAATAAAGTTGCCGAAGGTTTTGAGGTTGCTTTAACGGAACGTGATGACTTAGCTATGCTCGCGGTCCAAGGACCGAATGCCGTTGCAAAATTAGCAGAAGTCAAACCGAGTTGGGCAGATACACTGGCCGCCCTTAAGCCTTTCGTTGGTGCTGATTTAACCGATATCGAAGGCCAAGATTGGTTTGTGGCGCGTACTGGCTATACAGGCGAAGACGGCGTTGAAGTGATCATGCATGGCGATGATGCACCAGCATTTTTTGAGCAATTAAAAGCCAATGGCGTCAAACCTGCTGGTCTTGGCGCGCGTGATACCTTGCGTATGGAAGCGGGCATGAACTTGTATGGTCATGATATGAATGAAGAAACCAGCCCTTACGAGTGCAACATGGGCTGGACACTGGCGCTAAAAGACGAGCGCGACTTTATCGGCCGTGAAGCCTTAGTAAATAAGCGTCAACAAGCGAAAGATGACAACAGTGCCATGAAGCAAGTCGGTTTGCTATTGACGACGCGTGGTGTGTTGCGTGAAGGCATGACCGTGACCATCAATCAAGGCACAGATAATGAACAAACGGGTCTTATTACCAGTGGCACTTTCTCCCCTAGCCTAAAAAACTCAATTGCAATCGCCCGCGTTCCTGCCAGCTTATCAGATGACGATAGCGTGCAGGTCGATTTGCGCGGCAAGGGTAAATTCGTCGACGTCCGCGTTGTCAAGCTGCCCTTTGTGCGTAATGGCAAACAGCAATTTGACTGATATCCTTGTTACCTTTTATTATGAGCGTCCCTTGTTTTTATTAACCATTCTCTATCATTTAGGAGAGAGACCATGAGCAACATCCCAGCAGAACTAAAATACATCGCTAGCCACGAGTGGCTGCGCCTAGAAGACGACGGTACGATTACGGTTGGTATCACTGACCATGCTCAAGACTTGCTCGGTGACGTGGTGTTTGTTGAATTACCAGACGTTGGCGATATCATCGCGGTTGATGACGAAATCTCTGTGGTTGAGTCTGTAAAGGCGGCCTCTGACGTTTACGCGCCTATTTCAGGCGAAGTGGTTGCCATCAACGAAGCATTAGAAGATGATCCAGAAATCATCAACTCTGACCCATACGGCGAAGGTTGGTTCTTTAAAATGAAGCCTGACAATATCGCTGACTACGAAGCTTTGCTAAGTGCTGATGAGTACGAAAACGAGCTGTAATAGTAAGCTAATAGGCGCTAATTAATTAAGCTATCGCTATTTTTAATATTAAAAACACAACTTGTTATGACAGATATTGGCGTCAGCTGGTATCTGTGCGCTTTTTCTTAACATACTTAGCCTTAGGGCTTAATTTAGCATTTGCAATCGCCCGCTCATTTTTGGGCCGTACTCATTGAGCAAAGAATATTAACCACGCACTTCAAGTATCTCGACACACAAACTTAGCCAAGCACTCAATCCCAGCATGGATTTTCATATGACCCCAGATACTAATAAGCAAACCATTATTGCGACGCCTGATCATACCCCGCAGCTACAAGCCTTTCGCGATGTGGTTGAATCACGCCGATCTGTGCGTCGCTTTACCGACACCAAGATACCTGATGATGTGTTGGCTGACTGTCTGCGTTTGGCCATGCTCGCGCCGAACTCGAGCAATCTACAGCCGTGGGAATTTTATGTGATTGATGATGCGGATAAACGCAAACGCGCGATAAAAAACTGCATGAATCAAAATGCGGCGAAAACCTCAGCGCGCTTGATTGCGGTCGTTGCGCGTACCGATGTTTGGCACGATCACGCCAAGCAAATTTTACGCGAATATCCGGACACGCCCGTGCCAAAAAAGGTCAAAGATTACTACAACAAAGTTGTGACCATGGATTTCTTACGCGGACCGGTCAACGTTATATCAGCGGCCAAATGGGGTGCAACGCAAGTCGTCAGACGGGTAAAGGGTCCGATTAAATCACCTTATTATACCTTTGAAGACACCAAAAACTGGGCCACCAACAATACTGCTCTTGCAGCCGAAAACCTCATGCTTGCTTTACGCGCGCACGGTTTTGATAGCTGTCCGATGGGCGGCTTTGATGAGCCTGCGATGAAACGCTTATTAAATTTAAGCGACGATCACCATATCATTATGATGATTGGTGCCGGTGAGCGCGCTGATAATGGCGTCTACAACACCCAGTTCCGCTTTGACCAAACTCAATTTGTCCATTACGTCTAAACCGTAAACCGTTATTATTTATTCGTTATTTTAGCCATCTCCTTTATCATCCCTTTTATCAAGGACTGTTATGACTATCTCTCAAAACCCAACGTTTGATACCTTTCAAGGTTTATTCAACGAAGCTGAATTTGTCTATCGTCATTTAGGCTCAAATGATGCCAAACAAGCCGACCTATTAAATGCCGTTGGTTATCAAGATATGGCAAGCTTTATCAATGATACCGTGCCTGAACCTGTGCGCTTGCATAAAGAGCTAGATTTACCTGTGGCCATGAGTGAACACGCCGCGCTTGCTAAACTACGTACCATGGCAGACGATATCACGGTTAATAAGAGCTATATTGGTCAAGGTTACTCGCCTGTGCGTATGCCAGCAGTGATTCAGCGCAACGTCCTTGAAAATCCAGGTTGGTACACTGCTTACACGCCTTATCAAGCAGAAATCGCCCAAGGTCGCCTAGAAGCACTGCTTAACTTCCAGCAAGTTTGTATTGATTTAACAGGTTTGGAGATGGCTGGCGCGTCATTACTTGACGAAGCAACGGCTGCGGCAGAAGCGATGGCCATGTCGAAGCGTGTGAGCAAAAGCAAATCAAACCAGTTTTTTGTGGATGAGCGTATCTATCCGCAAACCTTAGATGTCATCAATACTCGTGCCAAATATTTTGGTTGGGAAGTGGTGGTTGGTGATTTCGAACTGGCTAAATCAGGTGATTATTTCGGTGCTATCTTCCAATACGTCGGTGTTGAAGGCGATGTAAAAGACTTAACCGATGTTATTGCGGCGGTAAAGAAAAACAAAACTTATGTGAGCGTTGTCAGTGACATCATGAGCTTGGTGCTATTAAAGTCACCAGCCGATATGGGCGCAGACGTAGCACTCGGTAGCACTCAGCGTTTTGGTATTCCGATGGGTTTTGGTGGTCCACACGCCGCCTACTTTGCCTTCTCGGATAAAGCCAAGCGTTCAGCACCTGGTCGTATCATTGGTGTCTCTAAAGACTCGCAAGGCAATACCGCGCTACGTATGGCACTGCAAACTCGCGAGCAGCATATCCGCCGCGAAAAAGCCAACTCAAACATCTGTACCTCACAAGTATTACTTGCCAATCTAGCTGGTATGTATGCCGTTTATCATGGTCCAAATGGCGTTAAGCGTATCGCCACTCGTATCCATGCGTTTGCGACTGCCTTTGCTGATGTTATTAAAGGCGCTAACGATAGCAATTTAAATGTGGTACATGATCAATTCTTTGACAGTGTCGTCGTTGATTGTGGTTCAGAAAAAATGGCAACGCAGATTTTTGAAAACGCCGACAATATTGGCTACAACTTATGGCGTCTTGGCGACACCAAATTAAGTGTTGCCTTTAGTGAGACTAGCGATGCGCAAGATTTTAATGTCTTAACGCAACTATTTGTCAGTAAAGCTCATGACTTGCCAACAGAAGCTCGCGTGTCACTCGATGGCGCTCACTTGCGTAGCGATGACATCTTGACCCATCCAGTCTTTAACTCGCATCATACCGAACATGAAATGCTGCGCTACTTAAAATCGCTTGAAGACAAAGATTTGGCGATGAACCGTAGCATGATTTCACTCGGTAGCTGTACCATGAAATTGAATGCGACCAGTGAGATGCTACCGATTACGTGGCCTGAATTTGCCAATGTGCATCCATTTGCGCCACGCGGTCAAGTGACTGGCTACATTGCAATGATTGATAGCTTGCAAGAGCAACTCAAAGCCATTACAGGTTTTGATGAAGTGTCTATGCAGCCTAACTCTGGCGCTTCAGGCGAATACGCTGGTCTCTTAGCAATCCGTCGTTACCATGAGTCATTGGGCGAAACGGACCGTGATGTTTGCCTAATTCCAATGTCAGCGCACGGTACCAACCCTGCTACCGCCATGATGATGGGCATGCAAGTCGTCGTGGTGAAAACCGATGAAAACGGTAACGTAGACATCGATGACTTGACCGCCAAATGTGAAGAGCACAGCGCGCGTTTAGGTGCCTTGATGATTACTTATCCATCGACACATGGCGTATTTGAAGAAGGCATTCGTCATATTTGTGATTTGATTCATAAGCATGGCGGTCAAGTATACATGGACGGCGCCAATATGAATGCGCAGGTCGGCATGATGCAGCCTGCTGATGTCGGTGCAGACGTACTACATATGAACTTGCACAAAACTTTCTGCATTCCACATGGCGGCGGCGGTCCTGGCATGGGCCCTATTGGCATGAAAGCACACTTAGCACCATACATGGCCAACCATACGTTGAGCCCTGTACATAATGCGCAAAATGATTGCTCAGCTGTATCAGCAGCACCTTATGGTTCAGCGAGTATCTTACCTATCTCATGGATGTACATCGCGATGATGGGCCGTGATGGTCTGCTAAAAGCCACTGAGCTTGCATTATTAAATGCCAACTATGTTGCCAGCCAGCTGAAAGACCACTACCCTGTTCTTTATACGGGTAAAAATGGCCGCGTCGCTCACGAATGTATCATCGATATTCGTCCATTGAAGGAAGAAACTGGCATCAGTGAAAGCGATATTGCTAAGCGCTTGATGGATTATGGTTTCCACTCACCAACGATGAGTTTCCCAGTTGCAGGCACCTTGATGATTGAGCCCACTGAGTCTGAATCTAAAGAAGAGTTAGATCGTTTTATCAGTGCGCTACAATCTATCAAAAATGAGGCAATGAAAGCCAAAGCTGGCGAAGATGGTTGGACATTAGAAGACAATCCACTGGTCAATGCACCGCATACCGCGGCGATGATTACTAGCAGCCAATGGTCACATCCGTACAGCCGTGATACCGCTGCATTCCCACTGCCTTACATCCGCACCCATAAGTTCTGGCCGAGTGTGGCACGTGTTGATGATGCTTACGGCGACAAGAACCTCATGTGTTCTTGCCCAAGTATCGAAAACTATATGTAGTTTTCAAACAAAGATAAATAGTTGATATAAAAACAAACCTCCAAGTCAGTAGCTGATTTGGAGGTTTTTATTTTGTCTATTCTGGGCTAATAATTTAAAAGATCATGAGATTAACGTTTAAATTAGGAGCTAGAGCCTAATATAATAAAATATCAGTAAAATAACTTTTGGACAATAACATGCAACAAAAAAACCGCGTTATTCTGATTCATGGTCTGCATCAAACCGCTTGGATTATGCGGCCATTAGCCAAACGCTTGCAAGCCGCAGGATTTGATACTTATCAATTTGGCTATCGTAGTCTGCGTGATGGCATCAAAACCAATAGCGCACGGCTCAATCGTTGGCTAGAAGAAAACCACCATCCTGACCAGCCAATCGATTTAGTCGGTCATAGTTTGGGTGGTTTGATTATTCGTGATTTCGTTAATGAATATCCACAATGGCAAATTGGGCGCTGCGTAACGCTCGGGACACCGCATTTAGGTAGTGTTTGTGCAGATTATATTTGGCGCTTATCCCCAGTGGTAGTGGGGCGTTCGTACGTCGATGCGCTAGATGGAACCGTCGCGCCCTTACCGGAGCATATTACCTTAGGCGTGATTGCCGGTAATCGCCCTTATGGCTTAGGGCAGTTATTTTTGCAGTATCATAATCGCAAACTTTGTAAGACAAATAATATGCCATCAGCAGAACATCTACTACACGATGGCACAGTATATATAGAAGAAACTAAAATAGAGGCAGCCACTGATCATATTGTCTTGCCCGTCTCGCATACTGGCATGCTGGTCGATAAAACAGTGGCCGCACAAACCAAGTATTTTTTACAACATGGACAGTTTGACCATAGCGAGCTTAAGCACTTATAAATGTTAAGCACTTATAAATGTTAAGCACTTATAAAAGCTAGTTTTTATCGCTTAGCGAACATTGATACCCATACCCTGCTGCAACTCGGTTTTATGCTCTTCAATCACCGGAATCAAAGTTTGCATCACCCACTCATTGCGCCAACCTTTTAACCCTTCAGGCAACTCGCTTATTTCCTTATCAAAAGCAATCACTTCATAGAGCTGCGCGAGCCATTTTTTACGCATCAAGACATTAGCAGGCACACCGATTTTTTCTGCTTGCGCATCGATTGCTTGTTGCACAGCTTTTGATAAGACTTTGTTTTTTGAACGATACGGTGGCAGTAGACAATCCGGATGCTCAGCAGGATGCAGGTTTTTGGCTTCTTTAATCACCTTGAGCAACTCTTCACCATAGAGACGCAGCATACTACGATGCATGGTAGTTTTGTGCGCAAGCTCGCGCATACTGCTTGGTTTTTCTGTAATAATCTCGCGTACTGCTTGTTTTTTTATCACAAAGGTACGCGGCTGATTGGTCGCGCGTGCTAGCTCCTCGCGCCATGTTGCCACTGCTTGCAATATCGCCATCTGCTCAGAGGTATAACGATAATCTGCCATCGTTAGATACATCTCATCATCGGCTACATGCTGTGCGTCATATAAGTCACTGGCATAAAGCTGGCAGTCCGCCCACACGTATTCAAACAGACCCTGCTTTTTCAGCTCATATTCAAGGCTTAGATAAAGCGCTGGCAAAAAACGCACGTCATCTATCGCATACTGCTCTTGCTCATCTGATAGCGGGCGTTGCAGCCAGTCTGATTGGCTTTGCTCTTTATCGATATGCATATCTAATTGGTCATCAAGCGCCTGCTGATAGCCCATTTGCAATTGGCCAGTTAAATATGACAGGGCAATTTGCGTATCAAAAATATTGGTCAACGGCGGGCAGTCAGACAATAGATAAAAAATCCCCAAATCTTCACCGCAGGCATGCCAAATCGCCACGTCTACTTTAGCCAACGCTTCCCATAGCTCGGCCAATTGCAACTGCGGCGCATCTAGTAAATACACATGATTGCCAGTATTCAGCTGCACCAGTGCCAAGCGCGGATAGTAGGTATCGCGCTTGATAAATTCAGTATCTAACGCCACCCGGCCGCAAGTTGCCAACGCATCGATAACTTCAGCCAAATCATCCTGCTTACGTACCCAGGTAACAGCCGCATCATCAGCGGCATCTAGCAATGCATCGATATTTGGCTTGGGTGGCAAATCTGTGGGCGCTACCTCGTCATTGACTGATGGTTTTGATAGCTCATCATCAGTAGCAGTATTATCTAAGCGGTTTGATTGGTTAGAAGTAGTTAAAGCTGTTGAAACATGGTTTGACACGGGCAGATACCTGCTGAAATAGAAGAAAATAAAACGCTAAACCGCGCC
Organism: Psychrobacter sp. UBA6291; assembly: GCF_002439405.1. Taxonomy (NCBI): domain Bacteria; kingdom Pseudomonadati; phylum Pseudomonadota; class Gammaproteobacteria; order Moraxellales; family Moraxellaceae; genus Psychrobacter; species Psychrobacter sp. UBA6291. Next base: position 45,239 of record NZ_DJUD01000042.1, read on the forward strand.
TTAATACAATGAAAAAAGAATTATAACAATATCATAAAATCAGATGAACAAAATTTTGTTTTAAAAAAGCAGTAATACCAAAGAGACAGACATACTACAAAAATGAGCGATTTTGCATGGCTTGGCCAAGGGTCATACTATCAAGATACTCAAGCTCGCCGCCCATCGGTACGCCTTGCGCCAAGCGAGTGATTTTATTGACATGACGACTGACTGCTTCACTGATAAAGTGGGCGGTCGTTTGACCCTCAACAGTCGTACCCGTCGCCAATATCAGCTCTTCAACCGGCTCTTGCTTCACCCGCCAGACCAGTTGATCGATATTTAAATCATCGGCGCTGATACCGTCTATCGGCGATAAATGCCCGCCCAACACGAAATAACGCCCACGATAGCCTGCGGTTTGCTCTATCGCCATCACGTCCGCTGCGGTTTCAACCACGCATAACAAGCCATCATCACGCCGTGGATCTTGGCATAATGGACAAACTGCCTCGTCGCTAAAACTATGGCAGCGCTGGCATTCGACAATATCACGCATCGCCTCATCAAGTGCTTGCGCGAGCGCCATGCCTTGGGGGCGTTTTTTGGTAAGCAAATGCAATGCCATACGTTGGGCACTTTTTTGCCCCACGCCCGGCAAAATACGTAGCTGTTTGACCAGCTGATCAAATTTGGCTGTCAGCAAAGTAACTTCCTTTATTTAACTTAATTTATAAATCGTAGCTATAAAAATGGGGTCGTATCGTGTCGATAACAACCCCATTTTTGTGGTCAATCAGCAGTTTTTAGCGCTTATAATTCGCTATTTAGAACAGACCTTGCATACCTGGTGGTAAGCCCATACCTGAGGTCGCACCAGCCATTGTTTCTTCATACAGCTCATCCGCTTGACGCACCGCATCATTGATGGCAGCAGCGATTAGGTCTTCAATCATATCTGGCTCGTCTTCCAATAAACTTGGATCAATGGTCAAACGCTTAACGACGTGGCGACCAGTCATAGTGACTTTAACCAGACCACTGCCCGCTTCGGCTTGCACTTCTTTATTGGCCAATTCTTTTTTAGCGTTTTCAACGTTTGCTTCGACTTTCTTTTGCATCGTTTGTGCTTGTTGCATCAATGCTTGAATATTCATAGTTGCCTCTTTTATTTTGTATTAATGCGTATCATTATAAAACGTTATTCATCACTAAATCTGATGTTAATGGCGATTATACCTTGATCTTTACAAACTGTCTAAACCACGCGCCAAATCTTTGATGATATCTTCCACATCTTCTAAGCCTACCGACAGGCGGATGAGACTATCATTAACGCCTGCTTCTGCGCGCGCCTCAGGCGTCAAGCGAAAATGGGTAGTGGTCGCGGGATGGGTAATGGTGGTTTTAGCATCGCCCAAATTATTGGTGATAGAGACCATTTGCGTTGAATCAATCACATGCCACGCTGCGGCTTTTGAATCAGTACCCTTTGAATTAGGGCTAGTCGACGATTTAACTTCGAAGCCCATGATAGCGCCATAACCATCTTTCATATGATGTTGACGCGTTGCCAATTCATGAGCGGGATGGTCGCTTAATCCTGAAAAGTGCACGGTGCTGACGTTAGGATGATTGACCAAAAATTCTGCTATTTGATTGGCATTTCGACAATGCGCTTGCATACGTAATTTCAGCGTTTCAAGCCCTTTAGTAAAGACCCATGCGTTAAATGGGCTCATACTGATACCACCTGAACGAACCACAGTAAACGCCTCTTGCATCAGCTTATCGCTACCGACTAAAGCGCCGCCCAATACCCGACCTTGACCGTCTAAATATTTGGTTGCAGAATGAATGACCACATCCGCGCCCAAATCTAATGGGCGCTGCAAGGCTGGTGTGGCAAAGCAATTATCAACGACCAATAAGATATCATTGGCTTTACACAGCTCGCTCAGATAGCCGATATCACAAATTTGTGCAAGCGGATTGCTCGGGCTTTCACAATAAATAACCTTGGTATTTGGCCGCACAGCTTTTGCCCAAGCGTCATTATCGAAGCAGTCGACATAGCTGACTTCAACGCCAAACTTTGCCATATAGTTATTAAACAAACCAATCGATGAGCCAAATAATTGATTGGCGGCGAGCAAATGATCGCCAGCTTTAAGATACGCCAAACACATGGTCAAAATCGCGCCCATACCTGAGGCTGTCGCCACCGCACGCTCGCCGTTTTCGAGCGCCGCCAAACGCCGCTCAAAGGTGCGCACGCTCGGATTGGTATGGCGCGAGTAAACGTTACCCGTTTTGCTACCATTAAAATGCGCGGCAGCGTCCACCGCTGATTCATAGACATAAGAGCTTGTGGTAAAAATAGCCTCTGAATGCTCGCCTTCATCAGTGCGATGCTGCCCTGCTCGTACGGCGATGGTTTGCATGCCATAATCGAGTTCTAGATTGAGCGCGTCATCGCGCCAGTTAGGGTCTACTTTATTTGTCTCTGTTTTATTTGCATTGCTATCATCATGCATTTGCGACTGGCTCATAAATTTTCCATTGCACTGGTTATTATTAAACATACGGCTTATTTTGACTATAAACAGCATTTGTTCGCGTTATCATAGCATGGCAACTTATTCCAAACAGCTGGTTTCAAAGGCTTGCTAAATATTATTTTTGAATACTAGAGGTTTAGCACTTAGTATTAGGTTTAGCACTTAGTGTTCAGAAATTATTATTAAATCTTTAGAATTAACTATTAACGACTTAATACTAAAAACACCGATGCATTTATAAGGATAAGATGCAAGCGCAGACGATGACTGGACGATGTGGTTATCATGACCAAATAACGTGCCGTATCTAACAAAAATAACGTATTTATAATAGGCACAGATGACAACAGCTGCTAAGCTTAGCCGCGCTTTGAATATTGCTTTGAGCGATATTATGATCCGCTTCATAATCAGTGCTATCATCGGTAAAAACAGCAAGCAAAGTTAAGTCCATTATTCACCAGTATATCATTACATTCAGGCTCATTAAGGTATCTCATTTATGTCGATGTTTAGTATAGAACCAAGCAACTTAGCGCTGAGTCTAACACTGGGACTCACCTTAAGTCTTAGTGGCTGCCAAACTTTACCAAAGCAGCCGCATTTGCCTGAAAGCCAAGCTTTATCCGCGCGTATCGACGCTTTATATCAACAAGAGGGTCGCGAGCAAAATAGCAATCAGAAAGACGGCCAACAAAACAGCCAAACTACCAATACAAAAACGGATAGCACTGACTTAGTCGCCGCTATCAGTGAACAGAACGAGATTCACCCTGATTTATCGGGTTATCATCCGATTGTGACAGGTGCCAACGCTTTTGCTTCACGCAGTATTTTGACCAGCATGGCCACGCGTAATATCGACGCCCAATATTATATTTGGCACGATGACCAAGCCGGACAGCTGATGCTAAAGGACTTATGGGACGCGGCCGAGCGCGGCGTCATCGTTCGTTTGTTGTTGGATGATTTTAATAATAGCGCCAAATTTGATCAGCATTTATTACGTTTTGCCAGCCACCCGAATATCGCCGTACGTATTATCAACCCATTGATGTACCGCAAATTTCAAACCTTAAACTTCGTAACAGGTCTACCGCGCATTAATCGGCGCATGCACAATAAAAGCATGACCTTTGATAAGCAAATCACTATTATTGGTGGGCGTAATATTGGTGATGAATACCTAAGCAATGACAAAAACAGCCAATTTGCCGATTTAGACGTTTTGCTCATCGGTAAAGTAGTCGCTGACATTGACAATAGCTTTGCCAGTTATTGGTCAGCGCCAATTTCATTTGATATCCAAACCCTTGCCACCCTTGATAAAGGTGAAACCACGGATTTTTTGGAAGGTTTGGACAAACTCAGAGCTGATGAAAAAAACAACAGTAAGAGCAGCTTAGACGTCTATAAAACGGCTATCGAAGATTCCTCTATTGATAGTGACTTAATCAATAAGCGCGTGCCCTTTCGCTGGACTGACATGCAGTTTTTAAGCGATGACGTCGGCAAATTGACCAAGACTGTCCCAGCCAATACCAATTTGGTACATCAGCTGCGTACTTTATTGGGCAGTCCAACCAAACGCCTGACGATTATCTCATCCTATTTTGTCCCCACCAAAGACGGGGTCAATACACTGGTCGAGCTGGCAGAAGCTGGTATTGATATTAAGATCTTAACCAATTCCTTTGACGCCACTGATGTGACCGCGGTGCATTCTGGCTACAGTCAATGGCGCCCAAGCTTATTGCGAGCTGGGGTAAAAATCTACGAGCTAAAATCAACCGCTTCTGAAGAAAAACGCGAAAACAAGCTTTGGAAAGCGCGCAGTCAATCGTCTACCAGCCTGCATGCCAAGACTTTTGCCGTTGACGACTACCAAGTATTTATTGGCTCATATAATGTCGATCCGCGCTCCGCCAATATTAATACCGAGATGGGCGTCATTATCAATGACGAGGAGCTGGCAAAACAATTGCATAGTGCGCTCAGCGATGAATTATTGGGTCAAGCCTATGAAGTTAAGTTGTTAGAAAATGGCAGCTTGCAATGGCATACCGTAGAAGCTGGTGAAAAGGTTGTTTACGATTCAGAGCCGCGCGTCGATATTAGTGATCATGTTTGGTTGGCCATCATGTCATGGCTACCGATTGATTGGTTGTTATAGATAGCCAATACTTTTATCGCACGACTGTTATTTCATACGCTTTATTTACCCATTCTAATCAACCCCTCTTTAAGTGGATGCGTGATCTATTATGCCTTCTCGTTCTCAATATGCTCTGATGTCTTCTAAAGATAGAAACGCTGTGCTTTTTATCTGCTTTAGCAGCGCAGTCGCGTTCTTTGATTTTTTGATTTACTTATATCTTGCTGATATCATCGCTGCCGCCTTTTTTCCTGCTAATACCAGTGCGGCGATGGCTAAAATACAAGGGCTTGGGCTATTTGCGATTGGGTATTTGGCACGTCCGTTTGGCGGGGTTATCTTTGGGCGCTTTGGTGATATCAGTGGACGAAAACCGATATTATTAATGAGTATTTTGGTGACCGCTGCAAGCTTGCTGGCGATGGCCTGCTTGCCAACGTATGCGCAATGGGGTATGGCTGCGCCTGCTTTATTCATTATTTTACGCCTGATACAAGGAATGGCGTTTGGGCTTTTTGCACCGCTGGCTTGGGTTTTTGTGTCAGAGCATGTGCCGCGCCAATATTTGTCAGTCGCCTGTAGTTATGTAACGGCAAGCTTTTTTGTCGGTGTACTATTTTCCAACGCCTTTTTTCTTTGGCTAACCAACTCCATGACCACCGAGCAACTGGCCGCTTATGGCTGGCGGGTACCATTTTTTATGGCGGCCATCCTAAGCGTGGTGCCTTTTTTGGCGTGGCGCTGGATAAATGAATCGCCGTTTTTTATCGCCATGAAAGCTGCAAAGCCGCGTGATTATATTGCCAAACCCTTTATCCTGCTCTTTAAGCATTGTAAGCATTCTATCTTTATCGGCTTGCTACTTACCTTTATCATAGCCAGTATCACCACCGTTATCATTCTACTCCTACCCGATTTAATTGAGCTGCGTTTTACCTTGGATAATGATTTATTTGGCTTTTCACACAGTTTAGGCATCGTATTTATGATTCTCGGCTGTGTGTTTTACGGAATCATATCCAACCATCAAAACTTTGGTAAAGTATTGGCCATTGGTTCTATCTTGTTGATTGCACAAATGTTTGCATTCTTTTATCATCTACAAGCAAGTGGCGATTACATTCTTATCATGTATGCGCTGTTAGGGTTTTGTGCGGGTATTGTGGGCATGGTTCCGGCCATTTTGGTACAATTATTTCCCACCAACGTGCGCCTGACAGGTATGGCACTTTGTTATAATGTTGCTTATGGGATTGTCGGAGTGTTGGTGCCTTTTGGGCTTGGTTACGCCACTTTATATATCAGCTTTTCGCCTGCGCTATACATTGCCTTTGTAGGCTTTATCGGCATTATCATGGGCATTTATTTTTATAATTTGCCTGAATTCAAAAAAATTGATGAAGTGATTTAGAGAATAATTACTGAGCTTTTCCCTATTTTTGCTTTGTTATTGATTTTCCTATTATTTAACTTATATAGATAGAATAATCAAAAAGCGTCATGAAAATAACACTCATGGCGCTTTATCTATTCTCCTTTTAAACACATTTAAAAATGCACGTAAAAGTAAGGTCGGTTCGCAATAAAATTGGCAAATTGATGAATATCGACGTGAGACTGGTATAACGATTTTAAAACGACCTACTATATGCATGCATAATAACGAGGCTTTACCCTAATGGTTGATATGACCAACAAACGACTCTCTGTTGCGCCAATGATCGACTGGACAACGACAGATTATCGCTACTTTGCACGGCTGTTTAATCCGCATGTTTATCTTTATACCGAGATGATTAGTACCGGTGCGCTGCTCCATGGCAATCGCGCGCGGCATTTGCGCTTTGATACGCTTGAGCATCCACTGGTGCTACAGCTTGGCGGTGCCGATACTAGCGAGATGACCCAATGTGCCCAATTTGCGCAGCAGCATGGCTACGATGAGGTCAATATCAACGTCGGTTGCCCCTCTGATCGCGTCCAGCACAATAAAATTGGCGCTTGCCTCATGGCAGAGCCGCAGACGGTTGCTGATTTGGTCAAGCACATGCAGGCAGCGGTCGATATTCCGGTGACCGTTAAACATCGTATTGGGATTGATGATTTTGATAGTTATGAGTTTATGGTAGATTTTGTCGAAAAAGTCGCTGCGGCAGGTTGTACACGCTTTATTGTTCATGCCCGTACGGCGTGGCTACAAGGCTTGAGCCCGAAGCAAAATCGCGAAATACCGCCACTGCGTTATGATGATGTTTACCGTCTCAAACAAGACTTTCCAACGCTTGATATAGAAATTAACGGCGGTATCGAAACAGTTGCCGATATTAAAACGCATTTACAGCATGTCGACGGGGTGATGATTGGACGAGCGTTTTATCACAATCCGTACCTACTGGCAGAAGCCAACAGTTTATGGGGCGCGCCGATTACTAAGCGCTCGGATATTTTAGCGCAATTGTACCCTTATCTAGAAAAACAAAGCGCTAAAGGTGAAGCACTACCAACGATGACGCGGCATTATTTAGGGTTATTTCAAGGCTTAACAGGTGCGCGCAAGTGGCGACAGGCATTGAGCGGTAAACCGCAGCTAACGATAGACGATATTAAACGAGCCGCTGAAGAAGTCTTAGCCTTAAATCCAGATGCCTAGTCATCAATCACTATAAACATAAAATAACAGCTAATGGGTGCATAGCTAGTTGATAAAGACATTCATCAATTAGCTATTTGACGTTTATATATAAACCTTTAACTAATTTCCGCTAAATACTGCGCCATCGCGGCGCCATTATTAACAATATGTAGCAGCATCGGTAATAGTAGCGAGCCTGATTTGATACGCGCGTAGCAAAATATCAATGCCAATACCACAATGGTGCCGATTTCATAAATACCATATTGCAAGTGAATTACCGCAAATATCACGCTGGTCACTAAACTTGCAACTATTGCGCCGCGATGCTCTGCGTTGGCTACGTTTGAGAACTGCTCAGCAATAGCCGACCATAATAATCCACGAAATATAAGCTCTTCATAAATCGGCGCGACAATCACCATGGCAAATATCAATAACCAGACTGAGCTGACAGACTGATATAAAGGGTCGACGAAGACCAACGGTGATTCATTGAGCAGGTAAGTTAACGCTTGACTGCCAATCATAAATATCAGCAATAACCCTAACATACCGATGCCAACCGACCATGAAAATGGCTGTAGCGCCAGATACTTCCTTACATTGCCGCCCCTCACCCGAATCAATAAAACGCTGACTGCCACCAGTAATACACAGCCGATAATGATAGAAAGACTGACCACCGTACCATCATTACTGCCGAAAAAGAAAATATCGCCCATAGTAGCGTTTTTAGTAGCGGGCAATATAAGCTTTCCGGCGATATAGACGCCGATTAATTGACTGATAAAGAAAGTCACTACCATGCCTATCACTAACAACAACGCACCCAAGCGTGAAAATAGCGGCGTAGGTTTAGACGCTGTGGTCTTAATAGATGCGGTGGTCGCTTTTTTTAGCATAAATCGTCACTCAAAAAAGTGTGCTAGCTGCTCACATTACATTTATCCTAACTTCTAGGATTCACAACCATCGTTTATTTTGGCAATTGCTTTTTGATAAGCTCAAGCACTTGACGCGCCACCGACTCTGGGTGCTCAAGCGGGAACATATGTCCGCCAGCGTGGGTTTCATAATCGATATTCAGGCGTGATTTGATTTGCTGCGGGAAGCGGCGCTTGAGAAAGATACTGTCTTCACCAATGATGAGCGTCACTGGCGGTTTAGGTGCACGGTTTGGGGTCAGCCAATACCATGACGGGTTGGTGCGAAACACCTCAACTTCGCTGGCTTTAGGGATAGCCAAGGTTACTTTGCCGTCCGCACGCTCATGTAAACCATGCTCGATATAGCCTTGAAAACTACGCTCATCGAAATCTTTAAAAAAGCCTTTATGACGCAGCTTATCATAAGCGTCTTCGCGGCTATCCCAGACATCACGGCGATGCTTAGACACGCCCGCTGGCGAGAGCTTATCCATCAAGCGATTATTCATCAGCGGTAATCTATCGGCGTTTTTTGCCAAATGCCACAGCAGGCTTACTTTGCCATAAATCCACGGTGGATCCATCAGCACCGCTTGCGCAAATATCTCCGGCGCACGGTATAACGCCTGCATAGTACACATGGCACCAAGCGAATGCCCAACGCCTACTAACTGACTCACCCCATGCTGCTCACACGTGCGTTTAACGCTATCAATAATCTGCTGGGTCAGGCTTTGCCAATGGTTATCTACTGGATAATCGGGCGTATTACCCAGCATAGGGATATATTCAATGGTAAAAAATTCAGCAAGCGGGGCAAAAAACGGCGCATAAACGGCGCTTGGCATACCATTGGCATGGGCAAAATGAATGACAGGTTTTTGGGTTATCTTAGACTTGGGTAGTGACGCAAAGGTCTGTGGATTAATGGCACTCATGACAAGTTCTCAGTAATTTAAATAGCTGTTTATTATAATAATCGAAATTTATATACAATTAAGGCTGAGCATAATCATATACTCAGCCTTAACAATCATACACATTAAATCTAAAATATAAAGCGCTTAGCGCATCTGCGCTTGACTCTCTTCTTGTGGTAACACGTCAAGCTTGATACTTGAACCAAGACCGGCGCCTAACTTAACGGCAAAGCGATCCATAAACAAGCTAAATGGGTCGGTTGGCGTATAATTAACGACGTTATCAAGCTTCAACTTCTTCTCTAAAGTCGAAATACTGCCCTTTTTGTCAGCTAAGCCAAGCTCAATCGACTGCTCACCGGTCCAAAATAGCCCTGAAAACAGTTTATTTTCCTCAGGATTTTTTAGACGATCGCCGCGACCTTCTTTGACTGCATTGATAAAGTGCTTATGAGTATTGTCCAGCACTTTTTCGACGTGCTGCTCTTCATAGTCAGTCAGCGGACGTGACAAGCTTAAAATATCTTTATACTCGCCTGCGGTAATGGTGCGGTCTTTAACGCCAAATTTATCCATTAAGCCTTCGATATTGTAGCTTGGCATAATTACGCCAATCGAACCGACTAAGCTTGATGGATTGACATAAATCTCATCCGCAGCTGAAGCGATATAATAAGCGCCCGAAGCACCCATATCACCAATCACCGCGTAGAGTTTTTTGTCAGGATATTCTTGACGCAAATCCATCATCGTCTGCCAGATTTCATCAGACTGTACGGGTGAGCCGCCGGGCGAGTTGATGTCAAGCGCCACGGCTTTGGCATTACTGTTTTCAAAAGCGCGAGTTAAGGCCTCATTAACATCGTAAGCATTGGCGACATCACCACTACTAATCGTTCCTTGGATTTCAACCACCGCCAAATGCGGCTTACTGGTATCAACGCCTTCAAGCCCGGACGGTGTTTTGGTACTACAACCGCGACCAATGGTCAAAAATATCAATAAAATATAACCAAAGGTCAATAGCTTAAAGAAAATACTCCAGCGACGGGCGCGGCGCTGCTCAACCACACTGGCTAGTAACGTATTTTCAAGCAGTCGCCACTCTTGTCCGCTCGGCTGATTTTGCTGCTGCATCGGCGTTGGCTGGTTGGCCGAGTTGTCAGGACGTTTGTTAGGGTCTGGTGGCCAGTTGGGCATATAACTTCCTAAGTCAGAAACAATGTAAAACGATAAAAGAGAGAACTAAAAACTTGATATAGCAAAAGCGTGATAGCTATTTTTACTTGTATCAATGCTTTTATAGCGCTTTGATAAAGTTGAATAAGCTACTAAGTATGGTGGCATTTCTCTCATGGTTCAATAGCAGAACTGTGAAATAGCTTGATATTATAAAGGCGATAGGTTATAGGAGCGAGGTATTTTATAAGGATAATACCAATAAGTCAGATTATAAGGTTAATCCTTACTATCGGCCTCAAAAGCTAGAGCGGCATCTAGTGGCTTATTATCATAAGTGATTATCTCATGGATTTGTTGCTGAGTTATTACCTCAGTAGAGATATGCGAGGCACTATGTCCAAGCCATGTTGTGCTGTTTATGACATTACCTAAGGTGTTGTTTAATGAGTTTTTTAAAGTGTCATTTTTAGTATTCGGTTCAATCGCGCATAATAACGACCACATTTGCCACACGCGCGGATGGGTATCGACATTTAAAATCAGACGTGATTGAGCATTTTTAGTATGAGAAGGTGGCTCTTTGTTATCGGACTGAAGTGTTTGTACTTTAGTAGCTAATGATTTGAGCGGGTCAGCAGCATTATAACTGACAATTTGAATAGGTAATCGACTGTCAAGTTCAAGCGTACAGTCCCAGACACTGGCATCGTTTATTTTGCTCCAACCTGTGATAGCTTGCAACGTTAAATCACCATTGGCGAGTTGCCAGGTTTTACCTTGCTCACAAGCTTGGGCACTGATGGTTGCCTGAGTTTTATTTTTACCAGATTGACTGGTCAGTTGATAAGCGCGCTGGAGCTCGGGCCAACGCTCGCTACGCCCGGCTTGCCAATACTGAGCGGTTGGGAGACGTTGACTTAACTCAGCGACGGTCATTGGTAGCAGCTCAGAGTCGTTTGGCTTATAGATGGTCGGCTGCAATGACTTACGGTTGTTATTTGTTAATGTCGCTAAAGATGTCGTCAAGGCCGCGCTACTGCTTTGGACTACCATACCTTCTAGACGCTTGATAAATAAGCTGCGTAGTTGTTGCTCTAATGTCGCAGATAGCTTGTCAGCGGTTAGCGTGCTTGGCATCGTACGAGTATCATAAGGCCTATGATCGGCTAAAATTAACCAGCTAACGTTTGTCTTATTATCTTCATTATTTAGCACAGGGTATTGTAGCACCGCCGCGCTTAAATATTGGTCGCCCGTTGGCAGAATATAGAGAGTCGGAGTCATGGTTAACGACTGCTGATTGGCGTATACCGTCATAACCAGTAGCGTTAACGGTGCTAGCGCGAGCCAACGACTGATAAGGCCACGCGCTAATAGCCACGGCAACATCGCCAATAATACCATCAGCAAAATTGCTATATTCACTGGCGTATAAAGCCATGCCCCTGAGAATATCGGTAACGCCGTTAGCCACGTGATAAGCTTGTGTAAATGAGCGACGAGAGCAATCACCAGTGCCCAAATAGTATCAGCTAGCGCAGGCGAGATAAGATAGCACAGCCCAGCCAGTAAATTTAGCGGTACAATCACCCAACCAAATAAGCCGATGGCAAAGAGATTAACGATAAGCCCTAACAGTGATGCCTTACCGAATAACAATAAGGTTATGGGTAATAGCGCAATAAATAGCCAGAACTGTAACTTAAACAACCTTTTAAACCCTAGCCATAAGCGTTGAATTATCTTCGCATTTTTATTGTCATTAGAGTTCGTGGTCGTTAAGCTTGCAGACTCTGCTTGACTCCATGCTACTGAACTATCTTCGTACTTTAATAGCAGCGCTACCGCTATAAAGGACAGCCAATAACCAGCCTGCCACAGTACATACGGGTCGAACCATGCCATCAGTATCGCCAGCGCCAACAATGTACGCATGGTACTAATTGGCAGTAGCGTTAAGCGTATCAAACCTATAGCTAATAACATCCACGCGGTACGCGCAGCAGGGACATCAAACCCAGTAAACAAGGCATAAATAAAAGCCGCGCTCATCATAACCCACCAGCGCAATTGCCAGCGCGGGATATGACGATAGAGAGAGGAGTAAAAACGATTCAACAGTAAGACTGCCAATCCCGCTAACACAATCGCTAAAAATAAAACATGCGTTCCTGAGATGGCCAATAAATGAGAAATACCTGCCAACTGATATGAATCTTTGGTAGCGCGATTGATTAAACTGCGATCACCGGTCAGTAAGCTTAAAGTCACTGCTTTTGCTTGCTGCTCTGCGGGAGTTTGCCCTGCCCAATCTTGATAAAAATGCTGACGTAGTTGCCAACGTCCTTGGTCGATAGCGGTACGCAAACGGTATAGATAAGAATCGTCCGCTTTAGACAATGCTGCTGAGTCATTAAACGGAATAGTTGAGGTACTGGTCGCTAATATCGTGGCAACCCCATCGATATGTCGCCCTCGTAACCAACGATAACTATCAAATCCCGTTGGATTGTTCAACGCTTGCTCAGAGTTAGCAAGTGGCGCTAGCGTCAAAGCCATCAATAACTGATCACCTGGCTGCAAATCATTTAAGTCTATAGTCTGCGATTTATTGTCAGTACTTTTTTTAGAAGGTTTTTTAGAGAAAGATTTTTTTGGATAAGCATTTAGCAGTATACGATATTGTTTATTTTCGAAATATTCGAGATTATCTCCGTTTAAGTTATTTTCTTCATTGCTTAGGCTATTATCAGTCACCTCTTTATAATTGGCATTGTAATTTACGCTCAGTTTGTCCAAATCCTGCGACGTTATCTCGGACAGTAAAGGCGATATATGGCTAATGGTAGCAACCTGCCGATAGCCACTATTACTTGCGTCATCATAGACACTGTCACTGATGCCTTCGATGCTCACCAACGCTTGCACGCGCACAGTTTGTTTGATGGCATTACTTTGCGCCTGTTGCTGATTTATCAAAGCGAGCAGCCCACTACCAGTAATCAGCGCTAACGCTAATACTGTCGTTAATAAATAATGAGCAAATTTATAGAGTAATGGTGATGTAGAAGATGGGGTTTTAGCAGAATTTTGAACAGCAAGATTTTGAGCAGAGGAATTTTTAGAAACCCCTTTTTTAGCGTCAATCGAAGGTGCAAGCGCAATGTAACGCTGATTGATAAATAGCAGAACAATGGTCAAAGCCATTAATAATAACGGCAAGATAGAAGATGTGCTGAGGTCTGGTAATAAGGAGCCAATAGGCAGCGGAATAGTATCCGAGACGGCCAAAACCCCCATCATAACGATGATTATCAAGCTACCAATTAACCAGTACACCAGCGCTCCTCGCTTGCTTGATAGCTCGTCCATTGCATATAATTTGCATGATGGATAATGACCGTTCTAAACATTGAACCAACCACCAAGTGCGCAAACCGTCAAGCGATGGCATTTATGTGGCTATTACCCTATACTTACCAGAAATATTGCAATAGTGATTATTCAACATTATCTAGCCGCTTTTCTGATAACATTTATAGCTATATTTTTTATTAATAATATCACTGTATATCATCCCATCAATATGATTGAGCGGGCTGAAGATAACATGTAAAGGCGATTCTGTGCCAAACAAACGTCTAAAAGACCTACTCCCTACCCCTGAAAAAATCTTAGAAAGTCGCTCATTAAAACTATTTGCGCCGCAACTTGCCGACCCGCGTTTATGGCATTTTAATCGCCATAGTTTAAATAAAGCGGTTTATATAGGCGTGCTCAGCGCATTTTTCCCGTTGCCAGGACAGATGTTGCTGGCCTTAATCGGCGCGCTTATTTTTCGTGCCAATGTGCCGATGGCGCTTGGTCTGACTTGGATTACTAACCCGCTGACGACCCTGCCGGTGTTTTATGCTGGCTACTATATCGGTGCCAAAATCCTTGATGTGCCGATGATTAGCTTGCGAATTATCGGTCGCATGATTTCAGATTTTACCTTATGGATTATCTCTGATGGCGCCAATCCTTTTATCACTTATAAAGGCACGGTATCTATCGCCGCTTTTTGTCTAGGGCTAACAATTTTAGCGGTCATCAGCAGTATTGTCTGCGGACTGGCGTTTAAAGCCATCTGGCGCTATAAAACTGTCACCAGCTGGCAAAAACGTCAGAAAGACTCTGCTGAAAAAACCAGCAAGCATGAATAGCGTGAATCCTTAATAATCAATTTTGCCGCGTCAGTCATCTTATAAAAATAGCAGCATTTTATAAAGTTGGAAATATCTTATAAAATCATTACCCAATTCATAAGCGACCTTATAACTCGCCTTCTTCCTCTTTATGCTTGTCGATAGCGTTTTTAACATTATCAGCCAGATTATTATCCATCACAAAGATATCTATCACCTTCTCATCTTTTAGCAGCGTATAACGTTTTCCCGTGGCGCTATCTTGCGCCTTTAAATCGTAATCTGCACCCGCTAAGGTAATTGAGTCGAAAACCGGCGTCAGCAAGTCTATTTGTGCTTGTCTATCAATGGTGTCAAACAGCGTCGGATCCATATAAGGCTTTAGTGGTTCGTTACCTTCTTCGGCGCTACCAAACGCTTCAATCGGGTCATCATTTTTATCCATCTCATTATTCCTTATTTAGCATTTTAGTTATGATTTTATCTATTCGTTAAGTTTGCTAGATACAGTCTGTTTTTTGAGTTGCTTTTATCAGTAATTTTTATAGTCAGTAATTTTTATAGTCAGTAACTTTTATAAAAAAGCTAACCGTATCATGCTGCTGCTCAGTAACAGCAGTTCTACAGTTTATTGAAAAAAAGTATTAAAAATGACGCCTTTAGTAATCTTCCCAATGCCCATTACGGAGTAGGAGCTGACGGTCAGCAAGGGCTGCCAAACTACGGTCATGCGTCACCATCAATAGCGCCGTTTGCATGGTGCTTTGTAGCTCGGATAACAGCCCAAACACACTTTGGGCGTTGTCATAATCTAAGTTACCAGTCGGCTCATCGGCCAGAATAAGTGATGGTTTGGTCACAAGCGCGCGAGCAATCGCCACACGTTGACGCTCACCGCCTGATAGCTCACCGGGTCTGTGCGCCAAACGATGCTCCAAACCGACACTTTTTAAAATATCTATCGCTTGTTGACGTGCCTCGGTCGTCGATACTTTTGGGCGCATCAGTAGCGGCATAGCAACGTTTTCAACCGCGGTAAATTCGGCTAACAAATGGTGAAACTGATAAATAAACCCCAAGTGTTTATTACGCATCGCCCCGCGCTCGGTCTCATTCATACTATTTAATAGCTGCCCGTGTAGCCAAACCTCCCCGCTACTGGGGGTATCAAGTCCGCCAAGCAAATGCAGCAAGGTACTTTTCCCCGAACCACTGGTACCAACAATCGCAATGCGCTCACCGGCATTGACGGTCAAATCCAGACCGGTCAATACTTGCGTGCTCACCGCCCCTTCATCATAAATTTTATTAATATTGGTCGCTTTTAAAATTTCAGACATGGTACTTCCTTTGTTTTCTTTATCATGGCATTGACGATTGACGCCTGTAGATTACTCGTAACGCAGCGTTTGCGCAGGCTGAATTTTCGCTGCTCGGCGCGCTGGATAAATGGTCGCCAAGAAGCTCAGTATAAATGACGCACTGGTAATCAGCACCACATCGGTCAAACGCAGCTGCGATGGCAGATAATTTACAAAGTAAGCATCAAACAAATTGAGGCCAAAGGTTTGATTGATAAAGCCCAAAATATCACTGACGGTCAGGGCAAAGATAACACCAAGTATCGTGCCCGCAATGGTACCAATAAAGCCAATAACGATGCCCTGTACCATAAACACATGGGTAATCAGACGCGGTGAAGCGCCAAAGGTTTTTAAAATAGCAATGTCTGCTTTTTTGTCGGTGACTAGCATCACCAAACTTGAAACGATATTGAAAGCGGCAACAAGGATAATTAAAAACAGCAGCAAGCCAACCATGGCTTTTTCCATTTGGATGGCACCAAATAAGTTGCCGTGCGTTTGCGTCCAATCGCTAGGATAAAGCTTGTTAGGCGCAATAGCTGCTGCTTTTTGGGCCGCCATCGGTGCGTTAAAGATATCGTCAAGCTTCATACGTATGCCCTGCGCGCCCTCTGGTAGACGCAGTAATTTTGCCGCATCACCCATCGGAATAAACGCCATTAGGCTATCTACCTCGGGACTGATGGTAAAAATACCTGTCAACGTAAAACGCTTGAAGCGCGGTATCACACCCGCTGGTGATGGCGACGCTTCTGGCAATACCAACGTCACTTTATCGCCTAAGCGCAGCCCCAAAGACTGCACCATCTCTTCACCAAGAACAATACTGAATTCACCGTTTTGCAGTGTATCAATACTGCCTTCTATCATGTGCTCGTTGATGATAGAAACGTTTTTCTCATACTCTGGATCAACGCCGGTGACCATAATCCCAGCCACTTGACCGTTGGAGGTCAGCATACCTTGCAGCTGAATAAAGGGTGCGACGGCATCAACTTCGGGATCTTCTTTAATCTTATCAGCCACCTCTTTCCAATCACCGATAATCTCGGTTGAAATAACCGTCGCTTGTGGCACCATACCCAAAATACGCGTTTTGAGCTCGCGATCAAAACCATTCATGACCGATAGCACCGTAATCAGTACCGCCACGCCAAGCGTCAGACCAATCATTGAAATCAGCGAGATAAAGGAGATAAAACCATTACTACGCTCTGCTCGGGTGTACCGTAAGCCGATAAATAACGCTAAAGGACGAAACATATTCAAACTCTTTATCTTATCTACGTGCGACTTTATTTATGTTATAAAATCCAATGCAGCAACCGTCTTTTAGCATGACACTCACTAAGGCCGTCGCCGCAAAAACATATCAATCGAACAAAAAACAGGGGATTATGAGCAGCAAAATACCGCTGTCAAAAGGGAGCTAGTTTGACACAATTTGACTTATATGTGCCAGTCATTAGCGCAAACTGCCGGTATTTTTTAATAAAAACTCAACTTTTCATATTATTTTTGACGAGGGGCTTGCTATTAGTTGCGTCTATACCTATATATTGTATGCTAAGGACAATTGTCACTAACCCCTCATTGTTGTTTGTTGCCTCTTTACTGACGACATTGCTGGTTATCATAAACCAATCCGCTCATATATTGGATAATGGTCAGCAATCACAGTTTTAGACCCAAACTTCATGGCTGACTTAAGTTTGAGTATATTCATGACCATTAATTATCAATATAAAAACATCCAATCTCCCACCAAAATTACCTTAACTGACGAGCAATCTGCTGGTCACGCCGATCATTGGCGCATTTTGACCGATGACATGAGTCAAGACGTGCCAGAATGGCTGCAAAAGATGATTGAAAAAGCAGCTATGCCAAAAGGGCTCAACAGCAATGTCAGCGCCAAAGACAGCTGCTTGCTGCTATCTGAAGACCAGCCTTGTCATATCAATCAAGTGCTGGCGATGAAGGACGGCAAGCCTGAATGCTTTATTAATGCTTACCCTTGTGTCGATAGCCCTTATGGTTTGACGTGCAAAATCGAGCGCATGATTGTCAATGACAACACTCACGATACCGTCTTACGCTTACGCACCGCTGATGGCAGCATTATTTATGCTTTCGACCAGCTATATACCGCTAACCGTCATTTATATCAGCAAGATACCGCTTATTATGTGAACTTTAGTGCGTGGGCGCATGAGATTAAGCTGAGCGAACAAGACGAAGTGATTATGGTCGAAGACCAAGAAGCCATTCGCTACCATCGCGCCTTTAACGACATCGTTGCCGCTAATGATGGAAAAATGCCTGACGATTTACAAGAGCAAATCAAAGCATGGCAGCCTCAAACCAAAGAACAAATGGCGCCCGTCGAGATTAATCTCGGTCATATGTGCGCGTATTTGTTCGGCGATACCATAGGGCAAGAAGATGAAGCATGGTGTCAAGGTCAGGTGCTTGGTAAGCAAGAAACACTATTTAATGGTCAGACCATTATCTTATTTGATGTGGTGGTACTGCGTGAACAAGATGCAGACCCTTTTGTCATTCGTATCGGCGCACCTAAAACCGAAGCCACCGCTGCTATTGAAGTGCATGATTATGTACAGGCGAATATCTGGTTACAAGCGGCGATTTACAAAGAAAATCAAAAACCACAAACAACTGCGCAACAATCAAAAGCCAGTTAATTTAGAAGTTACTTTACTGTTAAATTCTCCGACGAAAAAGCCCTTAATTCATATTAAGGGCTTTTTTTATGCTAAACGTTATTGATACAAAAATGAAAAACAAGTCATTAAGCTAAGGTAGTCATTGACTTGATATTACTATAAAGCTCTTTTTGCTCAGCACTTGGACGCGCGGTTTGTACTGCCATCAATTGTGACATATCACCTTCGACACGAATTTTACCGGCCATAAAAGCGCCCATGATTTCATTGGTATCAAAGTTGGTAATGATAGATTGCAGCAGGCTACGATCCAATAATAAGGTTGTGGTTGCCTTATCATTCAAACCGCGGTGCAGTAAGCCGTCAGCAAAGCTTGCTTCGATATCTTGCTCCGTATCGGTAACTTTTAAGTTCACCACCATATTAGCAAGCGCTGGTGGTAAATTTAATTCACCGGCTTCTTGACCCATTTTCTCAACTTGCTCAAACCATTCGTCTGTCAAAAAAACTGCCATATTATTATCCTTAATACCTATTACTTATGAGGTTATTTATGAAGGTAGGCTTGTGCCAGCATACGGCTAAGCCTAACCACTATTTAAAAGTTCAAAATATTCGTTAATATCAGTATAAAGCACTTGGTTAGCGATAATACAAGGCGTCATTATAAGGTGCGATTCGATGATAAGTAAAACTTATTTATAGCGCAAATGCTGCTATTGTTACAAAACCACCGCTTAATTGTATTTTTTGCGCCAAAAAGCACTATCTTTTTTCACCCCTAGAATAGTAGGGAAATTGGGTATAAAATAGGTGTATAACGCTGAAAGATTATATCGTTCATAACTATTTTACCAAAGAGTTTGTATTTTGGCGCATAGTTCTGATGATATTTGATTAGGTTTGCGTTACAATACCCTTAAACAGAGTCGGGAGTTTTAACTAAACATTACGTAAACATGGTTTTTGTCAGCCGCCGCTAGCATACATTGATGGTGTATAAGTTTTTTATCACCGATTGAATATCAGTATCTATCTTCGTTCATACTGGCTTTTTAGCAGTAATAATTAAGATACATACTCAGCCTCAATAGATGTTTGATGCTCAAGGAAGGCACATTATCTTATCAAATTTAACCGTTTATTATTTATTAATCATCCTATTATCGTCCAGCTGTGAGCGCCGTGCATTTATATCGCCGCCCTCTACTCAGCAGTAACCGCTGATAACTAGTGTAGGTTTGACTTAATAGTAAATAAGGTCTCGATAATAAGATTTGGCAAAAACAACATGTACCGCAACCATAATCTGCTTATAATTTTTTATAATATAGAGGCTGCGGAGAGTTAGTTAATTCTGTTGATAATTCGGGCTGTAAAGGAATCATCCAATGAGTTTACAAAACACAGCAGTCGCCCCAATTGACCGTGAGTATGAAATCACTGTCGTAAGATTCTTTACGATAATGGCCGTGATATGGGGCATCGTCGGCATGAGTATTGGTGTGTTCATTGCTTCACAGTTAGCATGGCCAGCACTAAACTTTGACATTCCATGGCTGACATTCAGTCGTTTAAGACCGCTACATACTAACGCGGTCATTTTTGCGTTCGGTGGCTGTGCCCTGTTCGCAACGTCT
The DNA here is from genome assembly GCF_002439405.1 of Psychrobacter sp. UBA6291. Classification (NCBI taxonomy): domain Bacteria; kingdom Pseudomonadati; phylum Pseudomonadota; class Gammaproteobacteria; order Moraxellales; family Moraxellaceae; genus Psychrobacter; species Psychrobacter sp. UBA6291. Next base: position 65,478 of record NZ_DJUD01000042.1, read on the forward strand.
TACTATATTGTTCAGCGTACCTGTAAAACGCGCCTATTTGCACCGTACTTAGCTTGGTTTACCTTTTGGGGTTGGCAAGCGGTTATCGTCGCAGCGGTGATTACTCTTCCTTTAGGTCTGACATCGACCAAGGAATACGCTGAGCTTGAGTGGCCAATCGATATCTTGATTGCTTTGGTATGGATTTCTTATGCCATTGTGTTCTTCGGTACGCTCATCAAACGTAGAACTTCACACATTTATGTGGCTAACTGGTTCTTTGGCGCATTTATTATTACGATTGCTCTACTGCATATCGTAAATAGTATGGCCATCCCTGTTAGTGCGTTTAAATCTTACTCATTATTTGGCGGTGCAACTGATGCGATGGTGCAGTGGTGGTACGGACATAACGCGGTAGGTTTTTATCTAACGGCAGCTTTCCTTGGAATGATGTATTACTTCGTTCCAGTACAGATTGGTCGTCCTATTTATTCTTACCGTTTGTCTATCGTTCACTTTTGGGCATTGATTGCTTCATATATGTGGGCTGGTGGTCACCATTTGCATTATTCAGCGCTTCCAGATTGGACGCAGTCTTTAGCAATGGTCTTCTCTATCATCCTATTCGCACCATCTTGGGGTGGTATGATTAACGGTGTACTAACGCTATCAGGCAGTTGGGATAAGCTGCGTACCGATCCAATCATTCGCTTTATGATTGTGGCATTGTCATTCTATGCGATGTCGACGTTCGAAGGCCCAATGATGTCTATTAAGACGGTGAACGCCTTATCGCATAACACTGACTGGACAGTAGGTCACGTACACTCAGGTGCGCTTGGCTGGGTAGGTATGATTACCATTGGTTCGCTATATGTACTGTTACCACGTATTTATAACAAACCAAAAATGTACTCAATCAGCTTAATCACTACGCATTTTTGGCTGGCAACTGCAGGGACAATCTTCTACATCGTATCTATGTGGATTTCAGGTATCGGTCAAGGCATGATGTGGCTTGCGACCAACCCAGATGGTACTTTGGTATATAGCTTCGTTGATACTGTTGAATTCTCGCATTTCCCATACATTGGTCGTGCTTTTGGTGGCCTATTGTATGTGTCGGGTATGTTTGTGATGGCTTACAACTGTTATAAAACACTCAAGATGCCAGAAGGTAAGCCTGTAGATGTCGCTGATCCAACGGATCATGAACCTAGTGTCGAAAAACCATCGACAGCTAACGTATAAGGAGCGATCATGGCTGGTACACCGCATGAAATTATCGAAAAAAATACAGGCTTGTTGGTCATCGGTATCGTTATTGCTATTAGCTTTGCAACGCTAGTTGAAATCGTACCACTTATTTATGATAACAAGGGTCCTGAAGAAGGTGGGGTGAACGCTCCCCTTCCTTCTATGGAGCCATGGACTGCACTAGAGTTCGAAGGTCGTGACATCTATATTCGTGAAGGCTGTCACGTTTGTCATACCCAAATGATTCGTCCTCTACGTGCTGAAGTTGAACGTTACGGACCTTACTCACGTGCTGCTGAGTCAACGTGGGATCACCCATTCTTATGGGGCTCAAAACGTACTGGACCTGACCTGGCACGTGTTGGTCAGCGCTACTCTGAAGAGTGGCAAAAACAGCATTTGATAGACCCGCAATCACTCGTTCCTGAATCAGTGATGCCAGGTTTCCCATGGCTTGCCACCAACGAAGTCAATGGGTCAAACGTTCAAACGAAAATGCGTCTATTCCGCGATCGCTTCGGTGTTCCTTATACTGAAGAAGATATCGAAGGAGCTCCCGATGCTGTTCTTGGTGCCACTGAGCTTGATGCTCTTGTTGCCTATCTACAACAGTTAGGCACCGCGATGGAAGGACAGCGCTAATGGGTATTGGTGAATTACAAACAATTGCGACCGTTTCTGCCTTTGTTGCCTTCGTAGGTGTTGCATGGTGGGCGTATTCGCCAAAAAACAAAAAACGCTTCGAAGAAGATGCACAACTTGCGCTTGATGACGAGGATATCGAATCTTTGTCTGAAGAGCAGCGCAATAAGGATAAACGATGACATTTTTTTGGAGTTCTTGGATTACCATCCTCAGTATCATGTGTTGGGCAGGTATCCTCGGCGTCTTACTAATGGTGTTGAAGTACAAGCCAGAAGTAGAAGAAGACGGTACTACTGGTCATACTTATGACGGTATTCAAGAATACGATAAACCGCTTCCTAAATGGTGGTTGGTAATATTTTTTGGCTCAATCATTTGGGGTGCCGCATACTGGGTATTTTTCCCAGCTATTCAACCAGCAAACTGGGACGGCATCGCAACGGTAGAAGTCGATGGTGAAACAGTGCCATGGTCTTCTAAGAATGAGTTGTTCAGCGAGCTTGAGAGCAATAACAAAGTATTCACGGATAACTTTGAACAAAACATTTTGGCTAAAGCAGATGCCAGCGGTGCGACTAAAACGCTAGCAACGCTGTCTGAGATGCAAGCGACCATGCGTCGTAGTGAGAAGCCACCAGCAGAGCTACAGGCTCAAATCGACGAGAAAGTGGCCGAGTTGGCACCTTATGTCGAAAAGCTGGCTGAAAACCCGAATGCATTGAAGGTTGGTAGTCGCTTGTTCTTACAGAATTGTGCTGTCTGTCACGGCTCTAATGCTAAAGGTGCTTTGGGCTATCCAAACCTCACCGATAACGATTGGTTATATGGTGGTGAAGCTTCACATATCCTAACGACGCTACATAATGGTCGTGTTGGTGGTATGACAGCTTGGCGTGATCAGATTGGTGAAGATGGCATACGTGCAGTGTCTGATTACGTACTATCTATCTCTGGTAATCAGCAAGGTTATGAGCTTGACCAAGCTAAAGTTGCTCAAGGTGAAGTGATATTCAATGAGCCTACCAACTGTGTGCTGTGTCATGGTAATGATGCTAAAGGTATGATTTCTACTGGCGCACCAGATTTGACTGATAATATTTGGTTGTATGGTGGTGATCGTGAAAGTATCCGTGATACCATCCGTTATGGCCGTGCCGGTGTGATGCCAGAGTGGGAAACCAAACTAGGTAATGAGCGTATTATGCTGCTTGCTGCGTATGTTTATTCTCTATCAGACAGAACGCCTCAGCCTGCTAAAGCGCAGCCTGTTTCTGCCGCTGCACCAAAAGCAGCCACACCTGAAACGGCAGTTGCAAACTAAGCACATTTAGTCAGTTGTATATCGTAAATAAGTAGTGTTTGACAAAGGGAGGACTGTGATTGCAGTTCTCCCTTTTTAGTTATTTATCAGCTTTATGTTTTATTAATAAACTCTGCCTACGAGCAACTCGCAAAATCAAACTGCCGATAGATTTAATACTTTTTATGCTCTATCACCACTGGTTTTGATATTTATCAAGCTCAATAGTGATACGCACTTTGTCTATCAATAAGTCGCAGATAAGTATTGCTTTTTAGCATTCTCACCCCATTTATAGTAGGGAAACTGCTAAAATAGCAATCGAGTAGAAACACTATAGAATCATCTATTTAAGCATATTTTAATCCTTTATTTACAATCGCTCATTTGGTAGCAAGTTTGGATACTTTTTTTGGTATGAGACTTGCTACTTACTGACATTGATAACATCGCACATCCATATACCTAGCCATTCAAGGTATTTGTTCATCATGCCAGCAGACTGATTCTTTTTTTAAAGAGGCACGTTTATGTCAGCACAACCATCCAATAAAATTCCTGTCGTTGAGGTGGATCTTAACGCCAATAAAAAACGCGTTCACCCTAGGTTTATCACTGGATTTTACCAAAATATCCGCGTGATTAGCATGTATGCGTTATTGGCATTATTTTTGATTTTACCGTGGATAAGGTATAACGGCAGGCAAGCTATCTGGTTCGATGTGCCGTCGCAGCATTATTATATTTTTGGTATGACGTTTCTGACCCAAGACTTTTACTTTCTTGCCGTCTTTGCGCTTATTGCGGCTTTTGCGCTATTTATGGTGACGGTATATGCAGGGCGGGTTTGGTGTGGTTATGCCTGTCCGCAAACCATCTGGACGCATATGTTCCAATACGTTGAAAAAATAGTCATCGGCGATCGCAATAAACGTATCAAGTTTGATAAAGAACCTATGAATGCTAAAAAAGTCTTCAAGCGTTTTTTAATCTACTTTATTTGGTTTGTATTTTCGATGATTACGGCGATGACGTTTGTCAGTTATGTATCAGGGACAGAAGCTCTATATGGTAGTTGGCAAATGTTAGGGGGCGTTATCCCCTTCCCTGACTGGTCAACGTGGATATGGGTATCGATATTTATTTTCGCTTTTTCAACTTACGTCAATGCAGGCTATATGCGTGAGCAGATGTGCGTGCAAATCTGTCCTTATGGTCGCTTCCAAAGCGTGATGTTTGATAAAGATACCTTGATTGTTTCTTATGATTATGAGCGCGGTGAACCTCGCGGCGCCCGTAAAAAAGGCACCCATCCTGAGAATTTAGGCGATTGTATTGACTGTACGATGTGCGTGCAAGTATGCCCGACGGGTATTGATATTCGTGATGGGTTGCAGGTTGCCTGTATTCAGTGTGCCGCCTGTGTCGATGCTTGTAATGATGTAATGGATAAAGTTGGCTACCCACGTGGCTTGATTCGTTATACCACAGAGCGTCAATTGGTCGAAAAAGAGCCAAGCCGTGTACTGCGCCCGCGCTTTTTTGCTTATTTAACCTTGCTTGCGGTACTTTGTGGCGGTGTGGTTTATGCATTGACAGACCGCGTACCGTTAGAGATTGATATTCGCCGTGACCGTAATCAGTTGTCGTCAGTAAACCAACAAGGCATGATTGAAAACAGCTATATCGTTAAATTGACCAACAAAACCCAAAGTGCGCACACTTATAAAATAAGCCTTGAGCCACAAGATGGGTTGAGCTTAGGCGTACGCTTCAACGATGTGCCATTAGAAGCAGGCGAAAGCTTTGATATGCCAGTCAGTATTTATGGCGACCCTGAGGTGATTGAGTTTGGTCAAACGCCGATTACTTTAACAGTAGCCAGCGAAGATGGTAAATATAATGTGAGTAAACAAAATATCTTTACCACGCAAGGGCAGTAATTATTGAGTATGTAGTTGCTTTTATCTATTCATCCGCTCGTTAGTGGTGCTTGGTCAAAGGCTAATCATCACTGACTGGCAGCTGAAGTATTTATCATTAAACTGGCTGCTCTGAGCCGTCGGTTTATTTTTTGATAGCGTTTATAATAAGCTGACAAACCGCACTTTATAAACGAATATCTGATTAATAGGTATGTTATGTCTAGTCCAGCACCGAACTTTAAGCATCAAGACAGCCAACCATGGTACAAAAACTATATGGTGGTTATCTTTGTCATTGGCATGCCAGCTTTTGTAGTAATCGCTTGCATTTGGTTTGTTTATTATTCTTATCAAATCCGTGATAGCGTGGTACGCGACGATTGGTATATGGATGGCAAAACCCTATATCATGACGTCTCACGCGACAAGCTGACCTATGATTTAGATTTACATGGCAAGATGCAGTTTGCCGATAATGGCGATGTCGTGTTTTATCTCAATTATCCTGAGCAAAGCTTGCAGTCTGGTAAATTATTAAACGGTGAGCCTTTAACCTATCCTGACTCTTTAGAGTTGTCTATCTCGCACGCCACCGACATTAAAAAAGACCGCGATGCGGTACTCAAACATCAAGAAGGTAACAAGTACACGGCGCAAGTCGATTTGGATGACGTAAAAGGCAAATATTATTTGCAAGTCAGTTATGATGGAAAGAATGATTGGCGCATGCAGGATGTGGCAAAATTACCACGCCCTGAGGTGAGTTTTAACCCTCTACCCGTTTTTGCCAAAAGTTAATTGTTAAGGTTAAATAAATACAAAAAAAACCAGCCATTAGTGAATAATGCGCTGGTTTTTTTTGGGGGTTAATTTTATAAAAATATAACGAGTGAAAAGTAATATTGATATATCACGCACTGTTGATATCAGTTTTTCTTGCTTGCTGTGCCTGCGCAGACAGAGGCCACAAAAAATTGATATCAGCAATACCGTCGCGTTTTTAGGATATTTTGACTATAGCTATCTATATGATTTAAATCACCGGATTAATCGTGGGGATTTTTTGCGTGGTACGGCTAGTTTTTGCCATGCTATCGGTGCTTTCTGCCTGCTGATCATGGTCGTGGTCGTGGTTGTGATGACTGGCAAACTTCGGATTAAAAACTTGAGTTTTTGGCGCTACTGGTAAACCAATCTCAGCCAAACTGTCGGTCTGCCCTGCTTGGATATTATCGCCTTCAAATAAGCGCTCATTGTCATCGCGCTCTATGTTTAAAGTTTCAAAGTCAAACAACTCGCGATCGGCCAATTGTGACGGCGCGACGTTTTGCATCGCTTTAAAAATAGACGCCAAACGCTGTGGATGGGCGTTATCCCATTCGCGTAGCATATCATTGATAATTGCGCGTTGCAGATTGGTTTGGCTGCCGCATAGATTACACGGAATAATCGGAAATTCTTTTAAACGTGCGTATTCAATGATGTCTTTTTCTTCAACGTAAGCAAGCGGACGAATCAGTAAGTTTTGCTTATCATCGCTTAGCAGTTTTGGCGGCATGGATTTCAGCGCGCCGCCGTGGAATAAATTTAAAAAGAACGTCGCCAGCATATCATCGCGGTGATGACCAAGGGCGATTTTGGTGGCGCCGATTTGTTTGGCAAAACCATATAGCGAACCGCGACGCAGGCGTGAGCAGGCTGAGCAGTACGTTTTACCTTCTGGCACCACGCTTTTGACGATACTATAGGTATCTTTTTCTAAAATATAATGGGCAATACCTTGCTCATTCAAATAAGCGGGCAAAATATCTTCGGGATAACCGGGCTGCTTTTGGTCAAGATTTACCGCAACGATATCAAAGCTAATCGGGGCAATGCGCTTGAGCAGCAATAAAATATCGAGCAACGTATAGCTGTCTTTACCGCCTGAAACGCAAACCATAACAACATCGCCGTCTTCAATCATATTGAAATCGCGAATCGCCCATGATACTTGGCGGCGTAGCTTTTTTTGTAGTTTACGAAATTCCGCCGTTTCAGTCGGTAAGATTTGCGTAGAAGATGCTTGCTCAGCGGTATTATTACTTATAGCCGCGCCAGCAATGTCGTCATACCCCATACTATCAGTATCTTCAGCATAACTATCCCAGCCAGTATCGGTAGAACTGGTTTTCGAAGAGGCTTCATCAAACTGAGAAGGGATTTTAGGCGTAAACAAGGTCGCGACGGTCATAAGGTACTCAATATCTTTACAAAGTTAATTTTACTACAAAGCAATTAGCAATATTTTTCAGCAGGTGGGCTTTAAAAGCAGCGATTATAACAAATTTTGCTAACAGATTGAAAAGTCGCACAAAATTAGTGGCTTTTTGAGCCTATTTTTATCGCCACTTAAGGGCAATTAAACATATCTTCAAAGTTATACAATAATGTCACCTTAGTTAAAATAGCCATTTCTCAAAAACTCAAGTTTTTCAAATTTCTTAAACCAACAATAGACAATACTATGACTCAAATAACTGCGCAGACCTCCTCTCCCAGTCCCAAAGATAATGCTGATTTAGCAGCACTACATAAAAGCCAAAATGCCGTGGTGCTGCTATCAGGCGGGCTTGATTCCGTGACGTGTTTGTATTGGGCAAAGGCGCGCTATGCGTCTGTGACGGCGGTCAGTTTTAACTATGGTCAACGCCACAATAGCGAGCTTATCGCTGCCAAAACCATTGCAAAGACTGCCAATGTTAACCATCGCATTATTGATATCGATATCGCCCAGCTTGGTGGCTCATCACTCACCGACCACAGCATGACTGTCCCTGATGGCGATACTGATAAATTCCCGAGTAACAATCGCGATGGCAGTGATGTCAATAATATCGATAACGTTGATAATAATGCCATTCCAAATACCTATGTGCCGGCGCGTAATACCATATTTTTATCTTATGCTTTAGCAGTCGCTGAAGTCACTGATGCTAATCATATCGTCATCGGTGTCAGTTCGGTCGACTATTCAGGCTACCCTGATTGTCGTCCAGAATATATCGCCGCCTTCGAACACATGGCAAACCTCGCCACCAAAGCTGGCGTTACTGGTCACCATTTATCGATTCAAACGCCGTTGCAGCATCTATCCAAAGCCAAAACTATTGAGCTCGGTTTAACGCTCGGGGTCGATTATGGACAGACGATCTCTTGTTATCAGGCAGATGCCAATGGTCTTGCTTGCGGTATTTGCGACAGCTGCGTCCTACGTCGCCAAGGATTTGCCCAAGCTGGGGTTTCTGATCCGACGCTTTACCAGTCTAATGAGTCTTAATAAACCTTTGGAAATATTCTCTTAAGTATTTGAAAATGGCGCTATTATTGTCTTGGCGCGGCCGCCCATTAAATATTTGCGCAACATTTGCTTGCATTAACACAGCACGCTAGCGTTGTATTTTAGACGATTTACTTGCTATGGTATGGGCGACTATGTCAGTCACAAGCGACATGTACTGCTGGTTTACTAAAATATAATGAGTGACATAGATAAAAAAGCTTTTATAGTTACCTATACTTTTATCATCACTTATATAAGCCATAAAACCTGTGACCATATAACACTACCAAGATTTTATATAAAATCTGAGAAATTGACACGACCCGTAGAGGATGTTTATGAAGTTTTTGCCCGTTTTACCCCTAGCTCTTGCTGCGCTGTTTGCCTTACCACAAGCAAACGCAGCCGACATCAAACAAGACAATATCAATACCTGTGTCAAAGGCGCGGTCAAATATAAAGTCGCTAATAAAAGCGATGCTACCAAACTTTGTAACTGCACCATCGGTGTCCGTAGCAATATGACCATCGGTCAAATGTGGGAAATCGAAAGCTATGCAAAAAGTAAAAAAGACCCATCAGGTCTTCCCTACGTGAAAAAAATGCAAAAAGACTTGCAGCAATGCACCGTGGGCTTGGACCTAAAACAGCCACAAAAACCTGCCTAAGCTGCTTAAGAAAATATTTGCTACAAAATACAAAAGACTGGTCATCGCCAGTCTTTTTTGTTGCGAATGAATAAGTGAAGTGTAAAACGGAGTATTTATTTCTGCCAAACTGCCTATAATAAGACCACCTACTATAATATACGCATAACCGAAACTAATAAGGATTTTATAATGGCTAAGCCCACTACAGAGAACCTTGCCCTACCCGATTTTCCGGTCACTATCGTGCGCGAGCTAGACGGCAATTTTATTTATGACGATATCAGCCTAAAAGAGCTGGTTGCCCATACCGATAAAGGGCTTATCTTATATTTTTATCCAAAAGACAACACCCCAGGCTGTACCACCCAAGCGACAGAATTTACTACTCATATCAATGCATTTGATGAGTTGGGCTACGATATCATCGGTGTGTCGCGCGATAGCGTTGAGTCTCACGAAAAATTCATCGCTAAGTACAATTTGCATATTCCTCTGATTAGCGACAGTGATGAGAAGTTGTGCCAATATTTTGATGTGATTAAAGAAAAAAATATGTATGGCAAAGTCAGCTTAGGCCTTGTACGTTCAGCCTTTGTCTTTAATAAAGATGGCATTCTTACTCATGCACAGCGCAATTTACGCGCGGCAGGCTATACCGAACGCTTACTCGCCACGCTCACGCCATAATATTTTTATGATTATTTGGCAATTTTATTTATCTCTATCGACTACTATAAAACCTTTTTTTTGTGAATAATATGAATCAACAGACTGACAGCACCACCGATAATAACACTGATAAAAAAGCGATGCGCAAGGTAACGGTGGCGGTCATCGGCGCCGGTACCGCCGGTCAAAATGCCTTTCGCCAAGCCAGAAAACTAAAAGACGACGTCCTCATTATTAATGACGGCTCTTGGTCAACAACTTGTATTGCCGTCGGCTGTATGCCGAGTAAACTTCTCATCGCTGCTGCCGATCGCGCCTATGACACCAACCATTCTGGCGAGTTTGGTATTCATGCTACTGCTCAAATAGATGGCAAACAAGTGATGGAGCGGGTTCGCGCCGAACGCAATCATTTTGCCAGTTACGTCCAAAAACAAGTAGAAAGCTGGCCTGCTGAGACAAAAATAGCGGGTCGCGCTTACATCAACCAACAAGGTCTCATTGAGGTCAATGATGAACTCATCGAAGCCGATAAAATTATCGTGGCGACTGGTAGTAAGCCGTTTATCCCTGATAACTGGGCGGATAAACTTGGCAAAACATTATTGACTTCTGATACTGTCTTTGAGCTAACTGATTTACCAAAGTCTCTCGCCGTCATCGGCGCAGGGGCTATCGGCTTGGAGCTCGCCCAAGCCTTTACACGTTTGGGCGTCGAGGTGACACTTTTTAATCGCGACAAACGCGTCGCCGGTTTAAAAGATGAAGATATCAATAATAAAGCCATTGATTGCTTAAGTCGTGAGCTGACCATGCATTTGGGTAGCAAGATTAACGACGTCGGTCAGCAAGCAGCAGATAACGAAGGCTCAGCGGCTTTTATCGATTACGAAGACAGCGCTGGTGAGACGCGCCAGTGGCAGGGCGATTATGTATTGGTCGCTACGGGCCGACGCAATAATATCGCGGCCCTAGGCATTGTAAACGTAGGTGTTGAGCTTGATGACAAAAATCGTCCAAAGCAGCTCGATAAAAAAACGGGTAAAATTGGCAATTTAGAAGTTTATATTGTCGGTGATGCTAATGCCAATCTGCCTTTATTACACGTTGCCAGTGATGAAGGTTTTAGTGCTGGTAGTATGGTCTGTAACAACAATAGCGATACTTATATCCGCCCAACTGCCGCGCCGTTTTCTATCGTCTTTTGCTCACCACAAATCGTCAACGTCGGCATGTCGCTACCTGAAATACAAGCCGATCCGGAGCTTGAATATGTGATTGGAAAAGCCAGCTTTGATAATCAAGGTCGTAGCCGCGTGATGGGTGTCAATTGCGGCCTACTGCACATTTATGGATGCAAAAAAACAGATAGAATTTTGGGCGCAAGCATGGTTGCCCCTGATGCTGAATATATCGGTCATATATTAGCGATGGCGATTACCAATGATATGAGTATAAAGGACATGCTCGACACGCCTTTTTATCATCCGACGATACTAGAAGGTCTGCGTACGGCGTTACGCAACGTTCAGCGCATGATGAAAATCCCTTATCAGTATCACGATACTCAAGAAGGGACTTTTTAATCGACTGATAAAACCATTTTTATTAAAATTAACGTTAATATGGTCTAAGCTATTACGCCCAGTTAAGCTTAGATTGAGAATGAGCTGCGCGGTTTACGCTGATTGTTCCTCAAAAATTTAGCGTTAAAACTTTATTATTAGATGATTTTATAGCTGAATTATCTTAGTTTAAGCTCTTTTTACGATTCATTTGATGTAGACCCAAACTTTGCATGGATAAAACAATGGCAATCGCTGGTATTACTGACTTCTTTCAAGAGATTGTTCGCGACCTACATACCAGCCTATATATTGCTATCGGCGGCTCCATCGAAGAAGATTCACTCGACTGGACTTCTAAATCAGTAGAACTGGTGAGCACGGCCATCAAAATCCTAATACTGCTGGCGGTATTGGGATTTTTTTATTGGCTTGCCATCTATCTTATCAAAAAGAGTAAAAGCCGCATTGGGCTCAATGAACGCCGCTCTAAAATCGCCCGCTCGGTATTACGCTATATTTGGATAGTCAGCAGTTTAATCGCTATTATGAGTCAGCTAAGCTTTGAACCAGATACGGTCAAAGCCACGGCCAAAGCCAGTACGTGGGCGGGAATTTACTATGTGTTATGGGCGTCATCTGGACAAATTATACATAAGGTTTTACAGCACTATGGTCTAAACGCCTCTATTGAGCAGCTGCTTAAAAATATTTTATCGGTGCTATTATTGGTATTCGGGCTTGCCAGCGTTATGGCACAATTTGGCTTTGATATCGTATCTTTGGTAGCAGGTCTGGGGATTGCCGGTATTGCCGTGGGTTTTGCCGCCCAATCGACGCTTGCTAACTTTATCGCCGGTATTACCATTTTACTTGAGCAGTCCTTTCAAGTCGGTGACTGGGTCAATATCAATGACAATGAAGGGCGGGTTGTGGTCATCGCGTTACGCACGACCCATATTTTAACCCGTGATAACATCACCGTCATCATCCCCAACTCCAATGTCGCCTCATCAGTGGTCACCAATTTAACTTCAAAAAACTTTATCCGTTTTGATATCCGTATGCGCATTGCTTTTGAAGATGATGTCGATAAGGCGCGCGAGGTTATTTTACAAGTATTGTCTGATAGTGAAGTGGTGCTAAAACGCCCTGAAACCTCAGCGACGGTAGACGAGATTGGCGAATATGGAGTATTTTTTGTCATCCGTTTTTGGGTCAAGCCTGCCGCCGTTGCGCGTATGCCAAAGATTAAAGAAGCCTTGACGGAAAATATCAAACGGGCGTTCGATGAGGCAAATATCTCAACCCCCTACCCGCATATGCGCCTGCTAATGCCAAAAAACGTTGATTCTCCTATCGACACCAAACCCTTTGCAACCACGACCAAACTGATTACTGAAGACAACTCATTAAAAAAAGATGCTGAATAACGGCTCGATAATCTCAAAACCCAGTAAGTCATCATTTTTTCAACGTAGCTTTTAAACACTGCACCATAAACACTGCCACTTTAAACTATCAACTTCGTAATTATGGTAAAATTGCCAGTTAAACCTCATAATTTTAAGCCTTAAGATTTTAAACATCAGGGTTTTGAGGTGCATTATTTATCAATTTAGCCCACAGGTAACCGTATGACCGAAACAACCGCGCTCGCCACATCTATCACACCTGCGCAAGCGTCTTCGCAAGCATCTTCTAATAGATTATCGCTTGACCTTATCATCACCTGCGCCGATGGATTAGAAGCACCGCTGCAAACTGAGCTAAGCAGCTTTGGCATTGCAAGTGAGATGAAAAGTACAGGACGCTTAGCGGTCACTGGTAGCTTGCGCGACCTTTATACCATTTGTTTATGGTCACGGGTGGCGTCGCGGGTATTGATGCTGATTAAACGTAAAAATATCAATACTGAATACGATGTGGCAGAACAGCTGTATGGCTTGGCAAAATCGGTCAATTGGACCGAGCAATTTAGCTTAGAGCAGACGTTCGCCATTCGTCTGTCTGTCGATAAGCGCGTTGCCGTCAGTCAGCAATTCGCCATGCTGCGTATCAAAGATGCGATTGCCGATACCTTTAATGAAATCTATGACAGCCGTCCGAATGTCGATAGTAAAAACCCAGATTTTTCAGTCTTTGCGACGGTCAATGATAAGCAGGCTGAGCTGTATTTAGATTTATCAGGTACCAGTTTGCACCGCCGTGGCTACCGCGTTGCCATGACTGAAGCGCCGCTAAAAGAAAACTTGGCAGCGGCGCTACTTTATAGCGCGGGTTGGCATAAGAAAAATGATGCCGGTAATGCCCCTTTTTATAATGCTCTAATCGACCCGATGTGCGGCTCTGGTACTTTTATCATTGAAGCGCTACTCATGCACTGCGATTATGCTGTCGGTATCGATAAAGCGGCCAATCAATTTGGCTTTTATCAATGGCAACATCATGATGAAGCGCTATGGCAACAGATGATTGACGATGCGCAGACGCGTTTTCGTGAAGCTTTAGAGATTATCAACGAACAACCTGATACCTTGCCGCTCGTTTTGGGATTCGATGCCGATAGTGGCGCGATTTTGGCGACAGAAAAGAACTTGATTGCCGCAGGTTTGCAGGATTTATTACCGCTACTTGACCTTGAAACCCGCGCCCTCAATCAGCTCAGCCACGTTTTAAAGCCGTTAGCCGATGATGGCCGCTTAAGCAATCCTCTGGTCATTACCAACCCACCTTATGGTGAGCGTTTGGGCGATGAAGATATGATTAAGCCGCTATATCAAGCGCTTGGGCTTATTTTGCAAGACAGCTTTGCGGGTAGTGGCGTCAATCCGATGCTTGGTATCTTGGCAGCCAATGTCGAACAGGTTGATATCTTGCCCATTAAAGAGCCAAAAACTTTGCGCTGCCATAATGGGGCAATCACGGTTTATTTCCGCTACGGTACCTTAATTGCTGGGCAAACAGGCAGCCTCATTAGTCGCTTTGAGAAGCGCGAGATTGCCGTGGAAGAAGGACAAGACTTTATTAATCGTTTGCAAAAAAATCTGGGCAAACTTAAAAGACTCGCTAGCAAAGACACTGTCAGCAATATTCGCGTATATGACGCTGATTTGCCTGATTTTAAAGTGGCGATTGATTTGTATGGCGATTACGTACACGTACAAGAATACGCGCCACCAAAAACCATTCCGGTAGAGACCGCGAAAAAACGTTTTAATTTGGCCTTGATGGGCATTCGCGAAGTGCTCAACATTAACCGCGAACAAGTTTTTATCAAAACTCGGGCACGCCAATCGGGCAATGACCAATATAGCAAGCAAGGCAGTAGCGAAAAGCGCGGTAAATTTTATGTTGCGCGCGAAAATGGCGCCTATCTGTACGTCAATTTTACCGATTACCTCGATACAGGCTTGTTTATTGACCACCGCAATATGCGCGCCCGTATCAAAGACAATAGCCGCGGCAAATCGGTGCTGAACTTATTTGCTTATACTTGCACGGCGAGCGTCCACGCGGCATTGGCTGGCGCGAAAAAAGTCACCAGCGTTGACTTATCGCAAAACTATCTCGATTGGGGCAAGCAGAACTTTGCTTTAAATGGTTTAAATGTCAGCAGCAATAAATATCAATTTGTCGCCGCTGATATTTTTGAATGGATTAAGGGTAATACGGAACAATTTGATATTATCTTTATCGATCCGCCAACTTTTTCAAACTCGAAAAAGTTCCAAGGTACCTTTGATGTCCAGCGTGACCATGCTGCCCTTATTAATCGTGCGATGAACCGCTTAACCTCTGATGGCGTGTTATATTTTTCCAACAACTTCACGCGCTTTGAGCTTGATGAGCAGTTAACCGAACGCTATGACATTATCGATATCACGCCACAAACGATAGGCTTTGATTTTAATATCAAAAAGCCGATTCATCAAAGTTTTGAGATTCGCCATCATTAGAGCTGCTTGGTTAAATATAAAAGCAGCATTTAAGCCCAGTCTTTTCCAGTCCGTCTTAGCGTACACATAACTATGACCCAATCAGCTTTGATTGGGTCATTTTTTGTTGCTATGATAGAACGTTACTAGCAACCGTTAAGCGACAGATTTTTAACCGCTTTAATCCCACTTTTGCTAGCGTTTTGATTTATATACAAACTATCAAACCCCTAATCACTCTAATAACAAGGATAATCTCATGGCTTTATCATTAAATAAAGGCGGTAATTTATCGCTCACCAAAACTGACCCAAATTTAACCAAGCTACTTATCGGTCTTGGTTGGGATGAGCGCGCAACCTCTGGCGCTGAGTTCGACCTTGATGCCAGCGTGTTTTTGCTAAATACCGCTGGTAAAGTACGCGGCGATCATGACTTTATTTTTTACAACCAGCTAAAATCTGACAATGGTGCAATCGAACATACCGGCGATAACCGCACGGGCGAAGGCGACGGCGATGATGAAGTCGTCAAAGTAAACCTGACCCAAGTGCCTGCTGATGTCGATAAAATCGTCGTTACGGTCACGATTCATGATGCTGCTGCCCGTAGCCAAAACTTCGGTCAAGTCGCCAATGCCTTTATCCGAGTGGTCAATGAAGAAACTGGCACGGAAGTGGTACGTTTTGACTTAGCAGAAGATTACTCGGTGGAAACGGCAATGGTGTTTGGCGAAGTCTATCGTCATAACGGTGAGTGGAAATTCCGCGCCGTTGGTCAAGGCTATTCAGGCGGCTTACAAGCCATGTGTCATCAGTATGGCGTCAATATCTAACTCGATATTAACCTCTGCGAAAAACTTAGCCCATACTAAAAACAATGCCTAGACATAAATACTTCCGAAACTTAGGACAATATGGCAGCGTTATCACTTGTCATTCTGCCAGTAAAATATGGTTGCAAAATAGTCACAATTATTCCTAGCTAAAAGACTGGTAATGCTTTAAGTTTCGTTTAAAATTAGGCAAAAAAGTGGTTAGCGATAACCACTTTTTTTGTGGTTTGTGTTTATAATAGACCGACTTTAGCTTTACGCAACCAGACAGGATATGTCATGAGACATTTTTATTTAGACTTTATCTTTACCGCCATTGCATTAGCGATCGCGGCATGGTGGGGATATTCACATGGCGGGATGGGTGGTTTGATCGCAACCTTATCTATTACCGCTATTTTGGCCGTCATGGAAATCTCATTATCATTCGATAATGCAGTCGTTAATGCCTCAGTCCTCAAAGGCTGGGATGAGTTTTGGAAAAAGATATTCTTAACCGTTGGTATTTTGATTGCTGTATTTGGGATGCGCTTGGTATTCCCAATCGTTATCGTAGCAGTGACGGCTGACCTTGGCGTTATGCAAGTGGTCGATTTGGCC
This sequence comes from Psychrobacter sp. UBA6291, assembly GCF_002439405.1. Classification (NCBI taxonomy): domain Bacteria; kingdom Pseudomonadati; phylum Pseudomonadota; class Gammaproteobacteria; order Moraxellales; family Moraxellaceae; genus Psychrobacter; species Psychrobacter sp. UBA6291. Next base: position 82,166 of record NZ_DJUD01000042.1, read on the forward strand.
TTAAACGATCCTAAAGAATACTCAGCCAGACTATTGGCTCACCATGCTGAAATCTCAGCCTTTGGTGGTATCTTCTTATTACTCGTGTTCTTAAACTTTATCTTTGATGATAAAGAAGTGCACTGGTTTAACTGGCTTGAAAGCCGTTTGGCAAAGCTTGGCAAAGTAGATGCCATGAGCGTCTTTGTCGCGCTTATCGTGTTGATGATTGCCGTATCATTTGCTGACCCTGAGCAATCCGCCGCGGTATTGATTGCAGGCGTTTGGGGTATCTTAATATACCTTGGCGTACAAGTGGTCTCGGGTATGCTAGAAGGCGACCTTGAAGAAGACTTAGAAAACGCTGAAGCTGGCTCAGGTGCAGCAGCGACCAGTGCGATTATGAAAGGGGGTATTATCGGCTTCTTATACCTAGAAGTCCTTGATGCCTCATTCAGCTTCGACGGCGTGATTGGCGCCTTTGCGATTACCAATGACGTTATCGTGATTATGCTCGGTCTAGCAATCGGTGCGATGTTCGTACGTTCGATGACTATTTTCTTAGTCGATAAAGGCACGCTTGATGAGTTTGTCTATCTTGAGCATGGCGCGCATTATGCCATCGGCGCTCTAGCCATCATTATGCTATTGTCGGTGAAATTCCATGTACCAGAGATTATCACTGGTCTGATTGGTATTGCCTTTATTGGTTGGGCGTTTGTCGCGTCACTCAATTATCGTAAACGCCAAGCGCTTGAATAAAGAAATAATTGTCGACGTAATACTTAGACTTATTCAGATTATTAAATCACAGGTCATCACCATTATTGGTTATGACCTGTTTTTTATAGTGGCTATAAAGAATAGAATTGTGAGCAGGGATTAGCTTAGGCTATTAATTTTCGCTCTACTTATCGGCTAGCATTTTTTGCAATTTCGCCAGTATCACGCCATATAAAGGTAAAAAGATAAGCACGCCCATCACTATTTTAAACAGATAGTCCATCGCGCCAATCTCAACCCAGTGCGTTGCCATAAAAGCATCTGGGCTTTTATAAAAAGCGATGGCAAAAAAGCAGAAGCTATCGACCAAATTACCAATAAACGTCGATGCTAGGGGTGCAATCCACCACGTTTTAAGCTGGCGTAACTTATTAAAGACTTTGATATCTAACAGCTGTCCAATGACGTAAGCACTAAAGCTGGCAAGGACAATGCGAAAGACAAATAAATTAAAATCGAGCAGATGCTCATGACCGACGAACTGTCCATCTGCAAATACGACCGAAAAATAGTAAGAAATAGCGAGCGCTGGCAGCATGGCAAAGAAAATAATGCGTCTAGCGAGATGTTGACCAAAGATGCGTACGGTCAAATCCGTAATTAAAAAGATAAAAGGAAAAGTAACCGCCCCCCATGTGGTAATAAAGCCAAATAGCCCGACCGGTATTTGCACTAAATAATTACTAATGGCGATGATAAAGATATGCAGGCTGACAAGCCAGAACAACGCACGGCTATAACGAATGGATGAAGCGGGATTGGTCGAAATGGTACAGGTATTCATAAAGGAGGCCTTTTTTTGAGTCAGGGTGGAGGGAACCTGAGCGCGCTATTATAAATGATAATAAGATAAATAGCTAAAATAGGTCAGACATGCTCGTAACATCCTCTTATATAAGCAAAAATATAACTGTCAGATAGGCACACAAAATACACCTTGCTTAGTAAGCAAACGCTTAGTATAGTAAAACGTAATGATAGGCAGGTTATGGCGTACAGGTCGATTTATTGACCTTTTTGCGCTGAAATACTTACGCGTAAATAGCATGACTGCCCTATTTTTATTTTATAAAATCAAATCCACTTAATTATTAATCCAAAGGATATTTATATGGCTATTAGCTTAACAAAAGGCGGCAACGTAAACTTATCAAAAGAAGCTCCAGGCTTAACCAACATTACCGTTGGTCTTGGCTGGGATCCACGCGCTACTGATGGTCAAGAATTTGACTTAGACGCCATTGCCTTTTTGGTAAACGAAGCAGGCAAAGTGCGTAATGACCAAGATTTTATTTTCTTTAACAATCTAAAGTCGGACAATGGCGCGGTTGAGCACACAGGTGACAACCGTACGGGCGAAGGCGACGGTGATGATGAAAAAATCAAAATCAATCTTGCTAGTATTCCAGCAGATGTGAGTAAAGTCGCTATCTGCGCCATCATTTATGAAGGTCAAGCGCGTAACCAAAACTTTGGCCAAGTCGGCGACGCTTATATCCGTGTAGTCAATGATAATGGTCAAGCCGAAATCGCCCGTTATGACCTATCAGAAGATGGTAGCACTGAGACAGCGATGATTTTTGGTGAGTTATACCGTCATAACGGCGACTGGAAATTCCGCGCTGTTGGTCAAGGCTTTAGTGGTGGTCTAGGCCCATTAGCCTCTTCTTATGGCGTCAACGTTTAACGCTCTATAAGATATTTGTAAGACTACTATCGCAATCGACTATTTGATTGCAATAATCAATAAGCCATCAGGTGTGCCTGTCTAAAGCATTTGATGGCTTTAAATGTAATTGGTAGGCTTAAATTACAGATGCTCATTTTTTATAAAAAAACATTCAAGATATTAGAATAAGGATTTGCACCCCATGGCAGCGACGTTTAGCTTAATCGGCACCATTGAACCTTTTTTACATTGTAACTTAAAAAAAGGCGATTCGATTTATTGTGAAGCCAATGCCATGGTGATGATGGAGTCGAACCTTGAGCTTAAAGGTAAGCTACAAGGCGGTCTTATGCAATCACTGATGCGCCGCTTTGCCAACGATGAATCCTTATTTCAACAGCAGATTGAAGCTGTCAATGGTGAAGGTGATTGTCTGCTAGCACCGACGCTTGATGGCGATATGCAAATCATCGATTGCGGCGCGCAGCAATATACCTTGAGCGATGGCGCGTTCGTTGCCGCACAAACAGGCGTCGATATCAGAGCCAATATCCAGCGTAACCTCGGCGGTGCGGTCTTTGGTGATACCGGCGGCTTTATGGTGATGCAAACCCAAGGTAAAGGTCAAGTTGTCGTTTCTGGTTTTGGTTCGCTATTTGAGATTGATGTGACGCCTGATAAAGACGTCATCATTGATAATGGCCATGTGGTCTGTTGGGATTCAAACCTTGATTATAAGCTGTCAGTCTCGACCAGTAAGAAAAAAGGCATCATGAGCAATATTATCAATTCGGTCACCAGTGGTGAAGGCATGGTTTTAAACTTCTCAGGAACGGGCAAAGTTATCATCTGCTCACGTAATCGTGACAGCTATCAAGGCTGGTTACAAAGCATCTTAGGTACGAGCTCAGGCGGTCGCGGTGGCAGCGGTGGTTTTTTAGATAATATTTTATAATTGAAGTTGCATTCTATCATTAAAGTCATCGCCAAGATTGAAGCTCTAAAGCAGTGCAGAAATGAAGAACTAAAAACAAACACTAAAAATTCATTAATCCCCTCACAATTATTATAAGGATTTTACCATGGCAGTTAGTTTACAAAAGGGTCAAAAAATCTCCCTCAGCAAAGAAGCTGGCGGTGAGCTTACGCAAGTAAAATTGGGTTTAGGCTGGGACGTCTTTCAAGGACCACAAGAGAAAAAAGGCGGCTTCTTAGGCAAGTTATTTGGCGGCGGTACGGGCGGCGACTCGATCGATTTAGACGCTTCATGCATTATGTTTGATGCCAATAAACAAGCGGTCGATGCGATTTGGTTCAGTCAGCTAAAATCAAAAGATGGCAGCATCGTCCATACTGGCGACAACCGGACAGGTGACGGCGACGGCGACGACGAAGTCATTAACGTTGATTTATCAAGAGTGCCCGCTGACGTAATGTCACTGGTTTTTACGGTCAATAGCTTTACTGGTCAGACGTTTGAAACGGTAGAAAACGCCTTTTGCCGTATCGTCAATGCCAATAACAATCAGGAAGTTGCCCGCTACAATTTATCAGCGCAAGGTGGACACACCGCAATGATTATGGCAAAAGTCTATCGTCATAATAACGAGTGGAAAATGCATGCCATCGGCGAAACTGCTGCTGGACGTACCTTTCATGATTTGATGCCTGCTATCACGCCGCATGCTTAATTCATTGCAGATCCACTTGTAAGACTGTTAGTAATCTATAAGCAATCAGCCCGTCTACTGTAATAGACGGGCTGACTTTTTTTATTAAATAATACTCTTAAAGCACTTATTTACGCCCACGCTTCCAGCTAAAACCCCAATTAAAGGCTTTGTCCATTTCTTGGTGACCTTGAAAATATTGATTGATACGTTCGACGTTAATACTGCCTTGCTGATTGACCAAACGCGCAATCGCACACATGGGCAAGTTACCTGTGCCTTCTGTCAAACGAGTTTCAATCGGCGGCTGATCTGGCACATGAATGGTCACAACGCCATCGGTTTGCGCCCAATTTGGTACACCTTCGTAAATAAAAGCAAAGATAAACACTTCTTCAATCTGCGACCACTGTTGCCCATTGATATCTAGCCACTCACCGCCACTGACTTGTCCGGTTCTATCATCGGCACGGAGCAACACATAAGGCGCTGATTGTAAGTTACCAAAGCGATTGCCCAAGGCCTGAATCAGCGTTTTTTCACCATTTTTCAGATGAATCATCGCCCCAACATCAAGGTCAATACCACTAACTTTATGCTGCTTAAATAGGTCGCCTAGCAAGCCTTTTTTAGGCGCTCGTGTACTATTATCTGGACGTTGATTCCAGTTGAGGTTGACAGAGATTTTACCAAAATCATCGCGTTTCTTTAGATTGATGCTAGTTTGGTTCTTGGTTAAGGTGATTTTACTGAGATTGATTGACGGATTTTGAGCAGCGCTAGGAATTGGCGGCGGCGTAGTTGTTTGCGGCGCACTACCCGCTTTTTGCGTGTTGATTGGCTTCTGCGTATTGATTGGTTGAGCTTGAGCTGGCGCTTCATCAGCAATCTCTACACCGAAATGTTCAGATAAGGGCTTTAGACCACCTTCAAAACCTTGGGCGATAAAACGGAACTTCCAGCTACCTTGGCGACGGTAGCATTCTGCAAGGATAATGGCTTTTTCATTACGTCCAGCAGCACTTAACTGACAAGTCATCAGCACTTGGCTGCCTTGCAAGACTTGAACATCCACATCGCCGACTTGCGCCAGTGTTTGCGCACTAGAAAACGCAAGGGCTATCTTGTCGATACTCGCTGGCTGCGCAGGTAAATTAATATCAAAAAATCCATCGCTATCATGTCCACGGAAGCTTACACTGCCATCATCGCTACGCGTCTGCCCATAAAATATCATGTCGCCATCGCCGCGTACTTTACCGTCAGTCGTCAGGCGATAAGCGGCGCAATCGATGGCGCTTTGGCTTAAAATACGGATGCTAATGTTATCGGTTGGCAGCGGCGCATTGGCACCAGCAATCAGTTTTTGAGGTTGACTCATCATTTATCCTTTAGGTTATTTATTATTTGTTGATATGGATGCTGTTGACTATCGCACTATAGTAGCATGGATAACAGCTGATTTTTACAGCGCACGCCCGTTCAACAAAGCGTTAACCAGCCGGCAAAAACATTTTTACAAATCCTTAATGCTATTTTGTTAGCAGTATTTATAACGCTTAGCATTTGTATATAATAGTCTCTATTTTAGGTAATATGATAACGCGCTGAACGACTGACCCTCTTTAAAACTCAATTCTAGTTGTTGCACTCTATAAATTTTAATAACGCTGAGAGAATTATGAAATCCCCTGCTAACCAAAGCCCTCACACAACGTCTACTACGCCATCTGCCGTTTGGTTAGCGGAAGGTCAATCAAGCCAGCGCGATATGCTCGCCAGCCTACAAGCATTAAAAGCCCAATCTGAGACGCCATTTAACATTATTGCTTCACACCGTCATAATAGACCTGAGATTTTTGAATTTGCCGATAGCGTATATCATGAGCCCTCTGCAAGCGCTGCAGATAGCGATGAGCAAGCAGAGCTTGAGTCTGCTGAGCCAGTAATGCCGCGTTGGCAGTTTGTCTTAGAGCAAGCCAAAAATAACAACGTTAAAGTGCTACTCACGGGGCGCAATGGCATTGATTATGAAGCGCAGCGGGAAGCATTTGAGGCGGCGGGTATTCGTTTATTAACTGGCGCGACAAGTGTGGCGGCGTTAGAAGCGATAGATGATAAGTTTGCCTTTATGCAGCAGTGTCATGAGCATGATATTCCCGTCGCCGAAGCGTGGCGCTTTGATAATGTCGCAGAGCTTGAGGCGTTACTTGCTAGGCACGGTCATCAGCCTTTATGCGTCAAACCGGTGACAGGTATTTTCGCTCAAGGGTTTTGGCGACTTGATACCGACAAGGAAGCTGACGCACGATACGATAGCTTTGAACATTTGTACTTTACCGAAGAGAAAAAAATCAATACCACGCAGTTTATCAATGCTTATGCCAACAGCCTAATGGTGCACGAGCGCCCAATTCCTATGTTGCTGATGCCTTATTTGTCAGGGCAAGAATACTCTATCGATGTCGTCTGTGAATACGGCGAAGTATTGGCGGCTGTTACCCGTTATAAAACAGGCAAAATCCAGCATATCGGCTACGAGCAAGCGGTCATGGATGTGGTTACTCCACTGATTAAAGCGTTTGGCTGTGATGGTATCGTCAGCGTACAAACCAAGGCCGACGATGACGGGCAGCACCGCGTACTTGAGATTAATAGTCGCCCCTCTGGTGGTATCGGTTACACCACTCATAGCGGTGTAGATTTAACCCAAGTTGCATTTGGCAATTGGCTCGGCTTAACCACTAAGCCGAAGCTTGCAGATATTACGCAGCAAATCATGCCGTGCCAAGTACGCTCAATTATGGTTAGCGTAAAGATTGAAGCAGAAAATGCTAGCGAGTAAGTAAAAATAAAGACAAAAAATTGTAAGACCAAAGGAAAATAAATGCCAAATAAGCAACACAGTACGACCATCACCCTACCACGCGGCACTCTTGATTTAACTTATCAAACCAATTCAGCCACTGCAAAAGATGGAACAAAGCCAAGCAATCACTATCAATTAGAAGACTTGCTTGGATTTGCGCAGCGCATTAACCCTAAACGCGCATTTTTATTCGTCTCAAAAGTCTTAGGTCGCCATATTCCAGTTGCGCCTGGCACCATGCGTCATGCTTTTACGGATTTGGCAAACTTAGTACCAGATGATTTGCCTGAACCCATTTTGGTCATCGGTATGGCAGAGACTGCCGTTGGCTTATCTGCTGGCGTACACCAAGCGCTACAAACTCGCTATCCAAACGCTTTATTGCTTAACTCTACCCGTCATGCGCAACATGATGGCAATCATGACAAAAACAGCCACTCTTTATTGACTACGTTTAGCGAGGATCACAGTCACGCCAGCCAGCATTTGATATATCAAAGTGCAGATACAGTAACCCAAGCGCAGCTACTAGCGAGCAAAACCTTGATTATGGTGGATGATGAAGCGTCAACGGGCAATACTTGCGTCAATGTAGTCACCGCCCTCCGTAACGCAGGTCTTGACCAGTTACAGCAAGTCCATCTGACCACTTTGGTCGATTGGTCATTAAATCAGAACCAGAGTCACGCAAACGCCGATGACACTATCGCGACGCGCTTATCAAATATCGAATTTCATCGTCATCACTTGTTATCTGGTGCATGGACATGGACGGATGCGCCTAATCCTGAGCCGATTACGATGCCATCGGTTGACACGACAGAATCTGGCAGTCATACGCTAGGCGATACTGGCAATTGGGGGCGCTTCCCAACCTTAGACAGCACGGATGGTTTTGCTTTTTATCTTACGAAGTTTCAAGCAGCATTTAACCTTTTTAATCAGCAAGCCCAATCTGAAAAAGCCTCGTTTGAGAAAGAACAGTTGCCACAGCGGATTTTAGTACTGGGCAGTAATGAGTTTGTTTGGTTGCCGTTTTTATTGGCAGAATGGCTTGAGACGCAAACTCAAAACGCTACGGTTAAGTTTAGTGCATTAACCCGCTCGCCGATTGCCCTTGGGGGCGCGATTACTACGATGCTCAGTTTTAGCGATAACTATGGGCTTGGTATGACCAACTTTGCTTATAATGTTGAGCCTAGCGATTGGGACTTGATTGTCTTGTGCGTGGAAACATCGGCGGATAGCGTCGATGAGATGTGGAAAGATTTGGATAATGTGTTGGTGGTGAGTCCGACGCTTTAAGCTGCTTTATAAAAGTTAGCTTACCAAGGCTATCTTATAAAAGCTGTCCTATTAAAACTATCCTTTAAATCCTACTTTGTTTCTTATATCTAACCCTTACGCACGCTTTTATGGCAAATACTATGACTAGCCCATTTTTTCAAGCCAATCCCGATATTATTAAACCTTATGCGTTGATGGATTTGGACGATACACTTTTTCAAACCCAACGTAAAATCGATACGTGGGATTTACCTACTGCTGAAGCCAAAAACTTAGTTTGTGCCACGATCAACAAACAAGGTGAGCCGTTAAGTTTTATGAGTCAGCGTCAAGCCGCATTCTTTAATTGGTTACTAGCTAGCACTGATCTAATCGTAGTGACAGCACGCGATCGCAGTGAAATAAAACGCGTTAAGCTGCCTTTTGATAGTTGGCAGGTCTTAACACACGGTGCCATTATTCTTGATAGAGACGGTGCGCTACAAGCCCAGTGGCAACAGCGTATGCATAGTCAGCTTGCACCACTACAGGATAAGTTGCAGCAGCTTAGCCAATTATTTGCCAATCACAGTAAAAATGACAATAGCCAGCTGGTATTTACACCGCATATCGATCACTTTAATAATGGTTCTGCTAATGAAAAATTGACTATTTACCTGGCTATTAAGCATGGACAAAAAGACCATCAAGCGCTAGTAGAGCTCGCTAAAAAGTTACCAACGTTAATACGTGATTTTGAGCAAGATTTTTATGTGCATGTGAATGCGAATAATCTGGCGATATTGCCGCACGCGGTTCATAAATGCCATGCGGTACAGTTCTTATTAGACCAGCATTTAGACACTCAGCGTCCAAGTTTTGGTTTTGGTGATAGCTTGGCCGATTTACCATTTTTGCAATTGCTTGACTGGTACGGTATGCCCAATCATGGTCAGCTACATGAGCGCTTTAGCTCGCAATAGTTTTTAAATAACAGCAATAGTAGTAGAACTCATTTTTGTAAGTAGAAACCATCTTATGACCCATCCTATAACGAACCCTAATATGCGAAAAATCCAGGAATACGGCTCGGGCAGCTATCTTGCTAGCGATGTGACTGTGCTGCTTAATATCGTTGATAAAAACGCCGTTGCTGATGTGCCCGTCAGTCAAAAAGAAGCGCTCATCCAAAGTGGCCAGCGCCATTATTCTGATATGTTAACCTTAGAGAATGCGCCAACTGCCATGCATGAGCAATTGTATCAGCAGGCATTAGCGCAAGGTACCACGAGAACCGCGACAGATATTGTTAACTTGGCTTATACGCTACATCATATTTTTCAGCAAACGGTAAGTCTTCAATGTCCATTAATATTAGTCAGCTTAGTACGCGCAGGTTTACCCATTGGCGTATTGTTGCAGCGGGCATTAGCAGATGCTGATAGCAGCTATGCGCTGCCAAGTGTGCATTATGGTATCAGTATCATTCGCGATCGCGGACTTGATCCAGTCGCGCTGCAGATGATATTGGACGCTCATCCAGACAGCACCATCATATTTGTCGATGGCTGGACGGGCAAAGGCGCTATTTATCAAGAGCTGGCGCGTAGCTTAGACGCCTTTAGTGACCCTAATCATCCAAACTTTGCCAATATTTTTCATCAAGGTGAGAATGTTATTCCTCTATTAACCCTTGCTGACCCCGCAGGCGTTGCTTGGTTGGCGGCAAGTGAGGAAGATTGGCTGATTCCATCAGGTTTATTAAACAGTACGGTATCTGGGCTGATATCACGCAGTTTATATACCGAGCCACAATCGGGGCTACATCGTAGCGTCTTTTATGATAACTTGGTTGCGGTAGACCATAGCCTAGCCTTTGTTGATCATATTGATAGCACGCGGCGTGCATTGTCTACGTCTCCACAATACTTGCAAACGTTTGAGCAACCACGCTATCAGACTGCGGATTTAATTGATACGCTGGCAGTAGAGTATGATATTAGCAATCGCAACCGTATTAAGCCGACCATTGCAGAGGCGACACGGGCGATATTACGCCGTGATCCTGAGCGCATCTTGCTGGCCACCGCCGATCATCCTGATACGGTGTTATTGCGGCATTTATGTAGCGAGCGTGATATCAATATCACGGTATTAGGTGCTAAAATACTCCCCTATCAAGCGATTACGCTGATTAAGCAGCGGGCAACAGATCGCTCATGATTTATTAATGTATTGATGCCTTGATGTATTGATGTCTTGCGAAAGAAATGCATTAATACTGCATCAGCAGCGCTGTTTTTATCATACGTCCTTACGCTATGAGCCTCCCTCTATAAACCATTCATTTATCACTATCTACGATGCCAACTATGTCCGATATACCGCACAACGAGTCCAACCTTTATAACAACAATCAGTCTTACGCCCACCTGATTACTGAGCGTCATGCGATGCTTAAGCCGCTTACCCATCATCCGTATCAGTTGGGTGCCAGTCTTTACATGCCTGCGACGCGGCAAGATATTTGGCAGGTCATTACGCGTGAAAAATTACCGTCCATTAACAGTATTATTATCTGCTTAGAAGATGCGGTCAGCCATGGCGATGTTGAGTTGGCGCTCATACGTCTACAAACGCTGCTACATACGTGGGCGGCGCATGTCGATAGTATTAATGACCCTGCAAAAAAAGATGACATTCAATCAAAAGCGCAAACTGCTCAACCAACCAGACCACTAGTCTTTATTCGCCCGCGTCATCCGGCGATGCTAGAGCAGCTGGCAGATTTTGCCCATATTGATTTGGTCGACGGTTTTGTGATGCCAAAAGTCGATATGTATAGCTTGTCTAATTGGCGCATGGCATCTCAGAATTTAAGCACTGAGCATTTATTGATGCCGACGCTTGAGACGGCAGCGCTCTTTAATCCTCATCACAATCAAGAATTGGCGATTGGCTTTAAAGAAGCCTTCAGCCAGCCCGTTTTTGCCCTGCGTATCGGTGGTAACGACTTATTTGCCGCACTGCGTTTACGCCGTCCTAAAAATAGCATCGTTTATGATACCCCGATTGGTACGCTCGCCTATCAGCTGCTTGGCTGCTTTGTACCGCATGGTTTTTATCTTACCGCACCGGTATTTGAATACTTAGAACAGCCAACGCTGTTTATGAAAGAGCTGATGCGTGATGTAAACTTAGGACTGGTCGGCAAAACGGTCATTCACCCAAGCCAGATTGCGTTGGTACAGCAAGCGTATTGCGTGCCTTTAAGTACCTTGGATGAAGCGCAGGCAATCTTGCATAGCGAGGCAAAGGCGGTCTTTAAATATAACGATACCATGCTTGAGCCTGCCACGCACCGTGCATGGGCCACCGAAATAGTCAATCGCGCTGAGGTTTTTGGTACTCTTGATGATATTAATAGCGACTATACGACCCGCTTATAAATAAAGACATTAGCCTGATTCCTTTATCGTATGTTTTTAAAACTGCCGCTTTAACGTTAATCTGTTAAATGGTTTCAATAAAAAAGCCGTTATCCTATTTAAGATAACGGCTTTTTTTCGTATAAACACTTTATTAATTGCTATGTCTGATTCAAAACTGGTTCCAATCTCGCTCAAAGTTAGACACAGTTGGCTAAAAAGGTATTAATCACTTTATTAACCTGCTCCGGCTCTTCTACCGTCGCTGTATGTCCAGCGCCTTTAATAACCGCAAGCTTTGAGCCTTTAATGGCAAAATGCATGCGCTCCGCTTTTGAATAAGGCGTTGCCACATCTTCATCACCAACGATAATCAATGTCGGCGTGCTAATCTCGCCTAGCTGATCGTAAGTGCCCGAGCGTTCAATCACACCTGTGGTCGCCTTTACGACGCCATCTTTACGATTGCCTTGTAACATCGTGAGCCACGCTCTACGGTCAGCCTTACGCGACTTATCGTTCAAAAAGCTACTGCCAAACATAATAGGCATGACTTTTTGACTGACGCGTTTCATACCCAGCCAGCGGATAACCTTCATCAATTTGCGATACTGCGGGACGTTTTTTGGGTCTTCAGGGTCTGCTGACGTTTCAAGTAAGGTCAGCGATAACAGTAGCTCCGGACGTTTGAGCGCGATACGCTGAGCGACAAAACCACCCATCGATAACCCTAAAAAATGGCATTTATCAATATCTAGCGCATCCAATAACGCTAGCGTATCTTCGGTCAGCGTCTCCATATCATAGCCTGATTTGCTAATCTCAGACTGACCTTGTCCACGAAAATCAAATGTAATACAGCGGCAGCCAGATTTAAAGTATTCCACCTGCTTATCATACATCCGCGTATTCCACAGCAGCCCATGGGCAAAGACCATCACTGGTTTTTGCTTATCATCCGGCGCGCTGTCTTCATAATAAATATCAACGTTATTCACATTTATCACTGGCATAATTACTTCCTTGTTTGTTGCTTATTGATTGCTTGTTTGGTTAACGAAATCCTTAACACTACTGATGTTTAGCATAATGCACCAAGCAAATACTTCATAGCGTTATTTTTGTACGGCAGATAGTATATATTTATTAAAATAAATATATAACAAATAAGGAAAACTCACATATTTTTGTCCGTACCTTTAGCGCCCACAAAACTCGCTTTTATAATCATAACAAGCTGCTATAGTAATCAGCTTGCATGACTTGTTACACCTTGTCCATTATAACGTCCATTGTTATCCGCAATGCTTATCTAGAACTTCTTACTAAGGAAACCAACCATGTCACAACCTTTGGTCGAATATCACAGCGAAAACCATATTGCCACCATTACCATGAATGACCCTAAGACGCTAAATGCCTTTAGCACACCATTAAAAGGCGCGGTTATGGATGCGCTTGACCAAGCTGATCAAGATGCCGACGTACGCGTGATCGTGCTGCAAGGATCAAACAATAATTTCTCTAGTGGCGGTCATATCGGTGAGATGTTAGAGAATGGTATGGAGTCTGAAGCACTCGTGGCAAAGCTTGATTTTATGCTCAGAGAAGTGGCAGAAGTGAGCCTAAAACTGCGTAATATTCATAAACCCATTATTGCCAAATTAGAAGGTGCCGTCGCGGGTGCTGGGATGAACTTGGCATTAACCTGTGATTTCCGTATTGCCGCTGACAATGCCAAATTCGTGCAAGCATTTGTCAATATCGGCTTGATTCCAGATGCGGGCGGCATTTACTTACTCAATCAATTGATTGGCGCGGCGAAAACGACTGAGCTTGTGATGCTGGGTGAAAAACTCACTAGCGAAGATGTCGCGCGTCTAAACTTAGTCAATAGCGTCGTGAGCAAAGATGAGCTTGACGCCAGCGTACTAGCATTGGCAACGCGCCTAAGTAATTTACCAGGCAAGGCACTGGCTTCGATGAAGCATATGATTAACGTACATGCTTTTTCAGGCTTAAATGAAGCACTCGATATGGAAGTTGACCAACAAACTATGATGGCAAAAACCGCTGACTTTGCTGAAGGTATCACCGCCTTTATGGAAAAACGTCAGCCCGTTTATCAAGGTAAATAAAAGTTTATAACGCTATCTTCTGGACTATCAACAAAAAGGCTGCCTAATTTAATAGCAGCCTTTTTGTTGGGTCATTTAATACGATTCATCTCTGTATTTATGAAGAAACAGAAGCGCTCTTATCGTAATGCGGTAAGGTGAATATCTTGTCAAAACCTAAGGTAAATACAAAGGTATAAACCAAGAAAAATAGCAGTAACGCCGCCTCCATCATAAAGGCTTTGATTAAACCAACGTCATACCAAATCATATATAGCGGTAGGCAAATCAATACTAGACCGCCTTCAAACCCTATCGCATGAGCGCTGCGGATTAATAAGGTACGCTTTTTAACCTGCTTGCGCCGCTCCCACGCTTCAAAAGCAGTATTGTATAAAAAGTTCCAAATCACAGCGGCTAATGACACCATCACCGCAACGGGTAACGACTCTGCCGCATCGCTACCACTAAGTTTCATTAGTACAAAGGTAGAAGCAATAATAGCGATAATTTCAAAGATGGTCACATAGACAATACGACGTTTGAGTGAGGATAAAGTAATCAACCAAGACTCCAAAACACTTAGCACTTAAGTATAAACAAAAAGTTGCTTAGTAAAGTATCGGTCCGTCCCGAGATAGAAATGAGAAAAATTGCAGAGCCACGGATTCCGCCTGCCCCTATATTATACATAAGATAGTATGGAAAATCAGCCATCACTCATAGCAAAAAACCCCGCATCATCACGATACGGGGTTTGTTTTCAAAAAATTAAGAAGCTTTCGAATGAAAAACTAGGTCAACTGAGCCACGTTAATTTTGTCCGCTTCTTCAGTGTAATCTTCCATACGGTCGAAGTTCATGTATTTATAAACTTCATCACCCATGCTGTTTAGCATGCCAGCGTATTGCTGGTATTCGTCGTTGGTTGGCAATTTACCAAGCACCGCCGCTACCGCTGCAAGCTCTGCAGACGCGAGATAGACGTTTGCGCCTTGACCTAAACGGTTCGGGAAGTTACGCGTAGATGTTGATACCGCCGTAGATTTCGGTGCGATACGTGCTTGGTTACCCATACATAGTGAACAACCTGGCATTTCAGTACGAGCGCCAGCTTGAGCATAGATGTTGTAATAACCTTCTTCCATCAACTGACGCGCATCCATCTTAGTCGGTGGCGCAATCCATAGACGAGTCTTGAGGCTTCCTGCTGGTACATCTTGTAGCAGTTTACCCGCAGCACGGAAGTGACCAATGTTGGTCATGCATGAACCAATGAATACTTCATCAATGGTATCACCAGCGACGTCAGCCAATGTCTTAGCATCGTCTGGATCGTTCGGGCAGCAAAGAATTGGCTCTTTGATCTCGCTCATATCGATAGTCATATCGATGGCGTATTCTGCATCTTCGTCAGCACGCATGAGGCTTGGGTTCGCTAGCCATTCTTGCATTTGCTCAACGCGACGGCTGATGGTACGCGCGTCACCATAACCTTCTGAAATCATCCACTTAAGCAAGGTGATGTTTGAGTTTAGATACTCAGTTACTGATTCTTCAGACAAAGTAATGGTACAACCAGCAGCACTACGCTCAGCTGACGCATCAGACAATTCAAACGCTTGTTCAGCGGTTAGGTCTTCTAGACCTTCGATCTCTAAAATACGACCATTAAACTCGTTGATTTTACCTTTCTTATCAACGGTCAAATAACCTTCTTTGATGGCTTGATAAGGAATCGCATGGACCAAGTCACGTAGCGTGATACCAGGTTGACGCTCGCCAACGAAGCGCACACGCACAGATTCAGGCATATCAAGTGGCATCACACCAGTTGCCGCTGCGAATGCAACCAAACCAGAACCGGCTGGGAACGAGATGCCCATTGGGAAACGCGTGTGCGAGTCACCACCAGTACCAACGGTATCTGGAAGTAGCATACGGTTCAACCACGAGTGAATGATACCATCGCCCGGACGTAAGCTGACGCCGCCACGGTTCATAATAAAGTCAGGTAGTGTATGCTGAGTCTCAACGTCAACTGGCTTTGGATAAGCAGCGGTATGACAGAATGACTGCATCACTAGGTCTGCTTGGAAACCTAGGCAAGCCAAATCTTTTAGCTCGTCACGAGTCATCGGACCTGTGGTATCCTGACTACCAACTGTGGTCATTTTTGGCTCACAGTACATGCCCGGACGGACGCCTTCTAGGCCACAAGCTTTACCAACCATTTTTTGTGCTAGAGTAAAGCCTTTACCGGTATCCGCTGGCTCTTCTGGTTTAGCAAAGACGTCTGAATGACCAAGACCCATATATTCACGCGCACGGTTGGTCAAACCACGACCAACGATTAATGGAATACGGCCGCCTGCGCGCACTTCGTCAAGCAAGGTTGGCGAGTTTAGCGTAAAGGTTGACAATACTTCGTCAGAGTCGTGCTTAGTGATTTTACCTTCATACGGATAGATGTCAAATACATCGCCCATGTTTAGGTTATCAACGGCAACTTTTTCGATTGGCAAGGCGCCAGAATCTTCCATGGTGTTAAAGAAGATAGGAGCGATATTGTTACCAAGCACTAAACCGCCACCACGCTTGTTTGGTACGTTCGGAATATCTTCGCCCATTAGCCAAAGTACCGAGTTGGTTGCAGACTTACGGCTAGAACCGGTACCGACCACGTCGCCAACATAGGCAAGTGGATGACCTTTTTCTTTTAACGCTTTGATTTGCTTCATTGGACCAACAACGCCCTCTTCGTCAGCAAAGATGCCGTCGCGAGAGTTTTTGTGCATGGCTAATGAATGCAATGGAATGTCGGGGCGGCTCCACGCGTCTTGGGCTGGTGACAAGTCATCGGTGTTGGTTTCGCCAGTGACTTTAAAGGTGGTATAAGTGGTTTTCTCTGGCACTTCAGGACGGCTTAAGAACCACTCCGCGTCAGCCCAAGATTGCACCACTTCTTTAGCAATAGCATTGCCAGCTTCGGCTTTTTCGGTCACGTCATTGAACGCGTCAAATACGAGTAATGTTTTCTTTAACGCATCAGCAGCTTCTTGTGCGACTTCCGCGTCGTCTAATGCTGCAACCAATGGCTGAACGTTGTAACCACCTTGCATAGTACCTAAGATTTCAACGGCTTTTTTCTTGCTGATAAGTGGTGAAGTCGCTTCGCCTTTAACAATAGCAGCTAAAAATGCAGCTTTAACATAAGCGGCTTGGTCAACACCGGCAGGAATACGGTTTTCTAACAAGTCCATCAAGCACGCATCTTCACCCGCTGGTGGGTTTTTAAGTAGCTCTACCAATTCTGCTACCTGCTTCTCATTTAGTGGAAGTGGTACAGTCCCTAGCTCAGCACGTTCTGCGACATGTTTACGATAAGCTTCTAACACAATAGTCGTCCTCGTCGGTTGGTGACCAGTACATCACGTGAGTAGTCAGGATGACAGCCTACATCGATGTACTGCATTGAATAGTTATCCGTGCAATCATAGCTCAAAACGCTCAAAATGTTAATGGCTGAGCCGTGAAAAGGCGCAGAATAACGCCATATTGGACATTTATTATAAAAATAGTGCCATAACCAATATGATTGACGCGGTTAAATAAAAACCGTGTGCCTGCTATACTCTGACAACCTCAGAACTTATCAGATGTTTTACGTTAGCGAATTTTTAGATGCGACTTGATAAAACACACTTTACCAATAAATATTAAGGATAATAAGATGGACGATAATGCCAATTATCATAATGGTCTAAAAGTTCGTACCGAAGTGATGGGCGAGCAACATGTCAAACGCTCGCTCGATTCGGCGTCCCCATTTACCCAGCCGCTGCAAGACTGGATTATCGAACATGCTTGGGGCAGCACGTGGCAAGACGACACCATATTACCGCGCAAATATCGCTCATTAATTACCATGGCTTTCTTAATTGCGCAAAAAAGCCCCAATGAGCTCAAGGGACACATCCGAGGAGCAATTAATAATGGCGCCAGCGTCGCTGAAATCCGAGAAGTACTGATGCATAGCCTGCCTTATTGCGGCGCACCTGCTACCCAAGAAGCGTTTCGCGCAGCCATAGATGTGCTAAATGACATGGACATTGATATCAATAAATAAAACTAGGGTAAAGGTGCGCTTCGTAGTAGTCTTATTAGTGATAAAACCTTATTTAGCCTTAGTAGCTTTTTTGATTGTCTTAACAAGATTGCCCAAAAAACCTTGAGCCATTATCTGCTATAATAGCTGCATCCATAAAACATTCTAATAATGCCAAAAACCCTTATCATATCAAGGGTTAAGAGAACATTTGATTATGACAAACGCCGTACAAACCCATGTCCCCGCTGCCCGTGCAAAACCGAAAAAAGCCATCCAAGGCGAAAAGCTACGTGGCTACGATAAGGTCGCGCGTATCCCAATTAAAGTGATTCCGACCGTCGAGGCAAAGAAAAAGCCTGATTGGATTCGGGTTAAAATGTCGTCACCTGCGGAAGTAGCTCGTATCAAAGCCACTCTTCGTGAACAAAAACTTTATACTGTCTGCGAAGAAGCCGCTTGCCCGAATCTGCCGCAGTGCTTCGCTGATGGTACGGCAACCTTTATGATTATGGGTGATATCTGTACCCGTCGCTGCCCGTTTTGTGATGTCGGTCATGGTCGTCCAAATGAATTGGACAAAGACGAGCCACGCCATACCGCTGAGACCATTCAAGGTCTAGGTCTGAAATACGCAGTGATTACTTCAGTTGACCGCGATGATTTAAAAGACGGCGGTGCTGGACATTTCGTTGAAGTTCTCAATGAATCGCGCGCGCTAAGCCCAAATTGCTTGATTGAAATACTAGTGCCAGATTTCCGTGGGCGTATGGAAATAGCCTTAGATTTATTGACTGAAACCGCGCCAGATGTGTTTAACCACAATATCGAAACCGTGCCGCGTCTGTATAAAGCCTTCCGTCCAGGCTCTGACTATCAGCATTCATTAGATTTGCTTAAAATTTATAAAGAGCGCCGTCCTGATATCGCCACCAAATGCGGGTTTATGGTTGGACTTGGTGAGACCGAAGAAGAAATCTATGCTCTGCTTGACGATTTAAAAGCCCATGACGTCGATATGATTACCATTGGACAGTATCTGCAACCTAGTAAGGATCATGCGCCAGTTGATCGTTACGTACATCCAGACGAATTCCAGCGTTATATGGACTATGGTAAAAAGATTGGTTTCTTTAGCATTTGGGCCGGCCCAATGGTACGCTCAAGCTACTTTGCCGATCGTCAATACTATGGTGAAGATTGCCCAGCACCAATTCGTAGCAAAAAAGCGCTTGAAGCAGAAGGTAAGCTTGGCTGCTAGATTCTAAAACCTTTATACCTATAAAAAAGAGACCTATCATGGTCTCTTTTTTTGTGTTTATTTTTTATCTTTATCGTTATAGTCTGAAAAATCTGTAGAATAAAACCGCTACCAATATCGATAACCTTAAAAGAAAACTTATGAAAAAACTATTTGCTTCGAGCATCGTTTTTGCCACATTTGTCCTAGCTGGCTGTGCCACTTCTGATATGAATACCAATGCTGGCACGGCCATCGGTTCGGCAAACGAGATTGGGATGAATATCTTTAAAGCCGCTATTGATAAACAATGCCGCAGTCAGATTGAAAAACAAAATGCTTGGCGCATTGCTAGTGTGGCGATGACGGACGCCCAAGAGGAAGAGATAAAAGGTCGAGTTTGCGGCTGCGTCAGCGAGCAAGCGCCGCAGCAAGTGACCCTCGTTGAACTTGGCAATGCGGCAATTGATGCCAACTATCGCACCCAACTGGTCACTAAAGTGGTAGCAAAAACGCTGCAAAGCTGTTATGGCAGTACCGTTAAATAAGTAGCTGAAAAATAGATGCTGGATCAGCGACTTGACTAAAGGGCTTATTTCACGAAATAAGTTGGGTTATTAATTGCACAACCCAACTTATTCATATAGTTTATTTACTATTGTGAATGATAAATGGAATTTATCTTTAACCCATGTCAAGGATGACTGATGAAAAGACGTGCATTTATAAAACTTGGTGGTCAGGTAACGATAGCCGGTACTGTGTTGACTCAGCTCAGTGCTTGCTCATCAGATGATGACGACGTTAGGCCACCAAATAACCTCGATGGTTTAGATGGTTTAGATGACTTAGGCTATCAAGGTGCAGCACCTTTTGTGCATGGTATTGCCAGTGGTGACCCGCTCCAAGATCGGGTCATACTATGGACACGAATTACCAATGACGGCAGTATCCAAGCCGCCAGCATTCCTGTTGCTTATAGGGTAGCAACAGACCCAGCGCTGAAAAACATCGTTACTCAAGGTCGCGCAATAGCGACAGCGCAATCCGACTTCACCGTAAAAGTCGACCCTAAAAACCTACAACCCAATACCACTTATTATTATGCTTTTAAAGCACTAGGCTATCACTCTCCTATTGGTCGCACACGCACCATACCACAAGCAGACTTGCCAGCAAGCGAAGTTGATCGTGTGCGCTTAGCCGTGGTTTCCTGCTCAAACTATGGCTTTGGCTACTTTAATGGTTATGCCAATATCGCCAAGCAAGCCGATATCTCTGCCGTCATACATTTGGGTGATTATATCTATGAGTATCCAGAAGGCTTTTATCGTGATAACGATTTAAAAGAAGAGCAACCGCTAGAGCCAAAAAGCGAGATTATCAGCTTAGAGGATTATCGTCGCCGCTACGCTTGCTACCGTACCGATGTCGATTTGCAAGAATGTCACCGTCAGCATCCGTTTATCGCTGTTTGGGACGATCACGAAATCGCAGACAATTCATGGAAAGGTGGTGCAGGTTTTCATACTGAGAGTAAAGGCAGCTATATAGAACGCAAAATGTCGGCCGTGCGCGCTTATCATGAGTGGATGCCTATCCGCGATGACAGTAGCAACGAGCTAGACAGTCAATTACGCATCTATCGACGTTTTGAGTTTGGTAAATTATTCGATTTAAACATGCTAGATACGCGCATATTTGGTCGCGAAAAGCTTGATGCCAAAGCCAGCAACGAGCCTGAACGTCAATTATTAGGTCTTGAACAAGAAAACTGGCTCTATTTAAAGATGCTCGAAGGCAAACGCCGACAAGCAACATGGCAAATACTCGGGCAACAAGTTATTTTAGCGCCATTTAAAGGCACTTTTGCCACCAATTCTGGCGATATTTGGAATGGGTATGCCAGTGCACGCACACGTTTGCTCAACTTTATCGAAGAAAATAATATCTCCAATACGGTTGTTTTAACTGGGGATTATCATGCTTCCTTTGCATTTGATATTGCAAAAAACCCTTTTGAAGCAAGTAGCTATAATCCTCTAACCGGCAAAGGTTCTTTAGCTGTAGAGTTCGTCTGTCCGGCATTGACGTCTTCGCCCTTTCCTGAAACCGCAGGTGTTGAGCTAAACCCGCATCAGAAATTTAACAATCAGACCGAACGTGGTTATATGCTCCTCGATATCACTGAGCAGGCGTTTCAATGTGAATGGTATTATACGGACACCTTAAAAAAACGAGATGATAGCGTTAGATTTGCAAAAAGTTTGCTTACTCAAACCCAAACCAACCACTTAATTGATGGCAGTCAATCGCGCCCGCTTACTAACGTCGCTGCCCTATCTGATGCTAACAAATCTATTATGGCAGTGAAAAAGTCTGCCGTTTTAAGTGGCGCTTAGCACAATATGCTCCGCACAGTATTTTGCATACTTAAGGTAAAAAAATAGTAGCCAAAAAAAAGGGTGAATCATATGATTTACCCTTTTTTATTACTCATTTAGCTAATGGGATTTATGAAATACTGACGTACTTATGATTAGTCAATTTATAACTCATTGCTAGGCGTTGGACGAACGGGCAAAGACGCGGTCGATGGCAATATTTTACTGCGATGAAAATACTTAGATGAGCCGTCGATTATCTTATTTACTTCTTTGACCAAAGCATGGATGACATCATCATAAACGCCATGATATAACTCGGTCTCAAATGCTGTAAAAGGATGCTTACGCGATGCCGAACTGACTTCTGTCACGCCCTGCTTACTATAAAAAATGTCGACGCGGCCATCACTATTTAACACACAATTCAACTCTCCACCTTCAAGCGCCATCTCGATACGCTCAGGCATAAAAATATAATCATCCACATCCATGAGCTTTTTTTCTACTTCTCTCTTAAAAAAAGATTTGATATCAAACATACATACACCATTTGTCTTAAAATTTTAAAAACCTTTAGCACGTCTATTCTTATGGTCTTTATGGTATGCGTCTCGCATATTTACTTATGATAAATCGTGCTTTATTAACTTATCCTATAAGGTGTACGGATACTTTTTAAGACAGAATATGTAAAACTGCGTTTGATGTTGGTAAAAAAAAGACGCCGTCTAAGCGTCCCTTCTTTTTTGGTAAATCCAATCATACGATTGTGCGTAATTACACCCAGCCTTTTTCACGAAATAACTGTAACGTCTTAATAACGACTGTCATCTCTTCGGGTGTGCCAAGTGTGATGCGGTTAAAACCTGGCATCGAAGGGAACTCGCGACCAACGGCAATACCATGTTCGAGCATACGATCGATATAGGTTTGCACGTCACCCTTGACTTCATAAAAAATAAAATTGGTTTGCGAAGGTAAATAGCGCAGCCCCAGCTCATCGAGCGCTGTCTGCATCATTTTTCTTGCTTGATTGGTGGTTTGTAAGCTATGCGCCGAAAACGCCTCGTCTTCTAGCGTTGCTATTGCTGCAACCGCACCTAACATGTTGATATTATCAGTAGACATCAAAGACCCAATGTCTGCAATCATCGGCGGATTGGCAATCGCATACCCGACACGCAAGCCTGCAAGCCCAAATAATTTTGAAAAAGTGCGCACGACAATCAAGTTATCTGATAACCCCTCTTTTATCCACTCAACGCCACTCTCAAAACTGGGATCGGTGATGTAGCCAAAGTAGGCTTCATCCACTAAGAAATAGTGGTTTTTCGGCGCATTTTTTATCCACGCTTTGAGCGTATCCGTTTCGGTAATGATAGCGGTTGGATTATTAGGATTGCACAAATAAAAAAGACTGATACCGTCAAATTGAGCAGCCGCTTTTTGTAGATTATCAAAGTCTAAATCATAGTCATCGCGCGTTAATGGCACTTTGACTACTGGAATATCTAATGAGCGTGCATACAGCTCTGCACAGCCGAAAGTTGGGTCTGGAATAATTAGCTGAAACCTTGTATCTGTTTTTAATGCTTTGTCATGCAGCATTTGCACCACTGCTCTGATACTCTCAATTGAGCCATTGCCCAATAAAACCTGATTTTCAGGTACGCCGTTGAGAGCCGCTACTTTACTCTGCAGCGTAACGCGATGTTTATCAGGATAGCGAGCAGCGCCAGCTAAAGCATTAGTGATGGCTTCTTTGGCAGCGTCCGACATGCCTAAAGAGTTTTCATTAAAGTCTAACTTGAGTAATTTAACCCCAATTCGGGATAAGGGCTCAAAAAAAAGATAAAAAAA
>NZ_DJUD01000072.1:0-21789 GCF_002439405.1 Psychrobacter sp. UBA6291
GGGATGGTCGGATGCTTACTTATTCACTGTTAAAAAAGACCACGCTAAGCCAATTTAGCGTGGTCTTTTTTTGATAGGACAACCAATTTTAAACAGTAAGCAATAAAAAACCCTCGTAATCGATAGATTGCGAGGGTTTCGTATATGGTACCAGTGGTCGGACTCGAACCGACACGCTTTTAAAGGCAACGGATTTTGAATCCGTCATGTCTACCAATTCCATCACACTGGCATGTTAGGAGATAAAGTCTTTACTGCTAGACTATATCGAATTGGGCTACAAGGTTAACTCTGTATAGGCTGCGTATTATAGCAGGCTATTTTTAGCCGTCAAGAATTATTTATTATATTTAAGATAAAAATTCATTTTTAACCAACGAAGGCACGTTCAACGGCATAATCCGCTTGTACGCCCATACGTGGAGAGACGGTGAGACCGAAGTCGTCTAAAATTGTAGAGATATCCGCATTAAATGGCATACTACCGCAGATAAGTACTCGGTCATCGTCTTTATTCATTGGCGGTAGACCGATATCTTCAAAGAATTTACCTGATTTCATCAGATCAGTGATACGGCCGGTATTTCTAAACTCTTCGCGCGTGACGGTCGGGTAGTAGATAAACTTCTCACGGAACTCTTCACCAAAGATTTCATCGTTTGGCAGCTCTTCTTCGAACATTTCGCGATAAGCCAAATCCTTGACCTGACGTACGCCGTGTACCAAAATGATTTTGTCAAAACGCTCATAGACTTCAGGGTCGCGTGATAACGCTAAAAATGGCGCAAGTCCTGTACCGGTTGAGAGCATATATAAGTGCTTACCCGGCAACAAATCATCTAAGACCAACGTGCCAGTCGGTTTTTTACTGACCAGTAACTCATCGCCCACTTTGATATGCTGCAAGCGCGAGGTTAGCGGACCGTCTTGAACTTTAATAGAGAAAAATTCCAAATGCTCTTCGTAGTTGGGGCTGGCAATCGAGTAAGCGCGCAATAGCGGTCTACCATCGACAACGATACCAATCATCGCAAACTCGCCATTACGGAAGCGTAAGCCATCGTCGCGCGTGGTTTTGATGCTAAATAGAGAGTCATTCCAGTGATGAACCTCAGTGACCGTTTCGGTGCGGAGTTTTGACATAAAGCCCTCGTTAGTAAGTGGTAATGTGTATTCGCCCATTAAAAATGGTGGTAAGCAAAAATTTTTAAGGTAATAAAAAGTGTGAATAAGATTAAGCGCTTATCAATTATCAGTTCAGGCTAATTAAGCAAATGACATGCTAAGCAAATGACACGGATAAAAAACCGTTATTTTAACATTATTATCAGGTTTTATAAGGCGTCAGATTATAGCAAACAACGGCGCTGCCGGTAAAAGTAAACTTTGCTGCTTGTACTTTTAGACGTGTGCGTTATGAATGCAAGCCATTCTCAATAAATTTCTCGCTCATCATAACAAACTTTAAAATAAAAATCCGCCTAGCTGCCTGTCTGTACCATGATAAAATGGAATATCGTTAGCGAGTAATTTTCTATCATTGCCGCATGCCATGTATTATCAGCTATTTACTTTTGGAACTTGATTTATGACTTGTCAGACTTCCGCCGCTATTAACTATCATATATCGCCCATTATCGGTTACCACCGTGCGCCGCTGTCACAAAAGTTTGGCGCACCGAGGCAGCCAAATTTGGTGGCTATGACTAGTGTGATTGAAATGCTCGCGCCGTATGACACGCCAGCGGCATTTGTCGGACTGGAGGATTTTAGTCATATTTGGATCAGTTGGCAGTTTCATCATAACTATTTATATAAAGACAAGTTAGATAAAGACAAGCATTCACTCAATAATAAGCAGCAAGACAAAAATGATAGTAATTTTCGCCCGCAAGTGCGTCCGCCGCGTTTGGGTGGCAATCAAAAAATAGGCGTATTTGCCAGTCGCAGTATGTATCGACCATCCGCGCTTGGACTGTCTGTGGTAAAGCTTGAGCGCATTGAGATGGTAGAAGGTCGAGTGTTACTTATTATCAGCGGTGCTGATATGATAGATGGGACGCCCATCATCGATATCAAGCCTTATGTGGCTTATAGTGATGCCTTGCCTGAAGCAAAAAGCGGTTTTGCGCCTTCGGCGCCGCATTTGTTGGACGTGACGATTACCGAATCGGCTTATGAGCAATTTGGACAAATTATCGCCAATCAAAGTGCAGATAATGCAGCGGAAGAAAATGCGCAAAATAAGCACTCATCCGTTAAAGCAGTCATTGATAAAACTCAAAAGCAGTTAGTAATATCTGATTTTGATACTATCAAAGCTTTGATAGCGCAAGACCCGCGCCCTGCTTATCGACGTACAGAGACAGAGTCGTCATTTGTTATGCGCTATAAATCGGTTGATGTCAGTTTTAAATTGCTAGAATCAGGTGAATTGCAGATAATGAATATTGTCACAGTATAATGAAAGTAAACATCGCTGCCGACTAAATGCTCTAAATCTCATAAGAATAAACCTTTAAAAGAAGACAACCATGCCTGTTCAAAAATATTCGATAGTGATTGATTTGCGTTGGTGCCTAGATGAATTATTGGCAGATAGGGTGATTGATCAGCGCGGTTATAATCTTGTCATTACCAGTCGCCGTAACAAGGCGCAGCATCCGCTGATTACGATTAGCGAGTTTGGGCTGCCAAATGGTCACGCGCTTAATAATAATTCTGAGAATAAATTGACGCTAGCATGGCTTAATCAATGGTTGGCTGCCAAAGCAGATATGCCGCTGGTGCGTATTGATCCGTTAAAGGTCGATGTACCAACAGTGACGCAGCTGATGTCGTTTGAGTATGCGCGTTCGCAGCATATTTTACCGATTGAAGTGACGCTTGATGAAGTGGTTATTGGTACTGACCAGCCATTTTATACCGATTGGCATGGCAATATCGAAAAGCTCATTAAATCAAAAAGCTATCGTACGGTCTTTATCAATCCTGAACAAATCAATCGCTATCGGCAAGAGTTTTATCAAGTCACGCAAGCGATTGCGGGCGCGAACTCCCTACATAAGCGTGCGGCAGCGGACGTCACCAACGTCGAAGCGTTGTTACAGCTGGGCGATAACATCAATCCCGATGCCAATGATCAACATATCGTCAAAGTGGTCGATTGGCTATTGCAATATGCCTTTGAGCAGCGCGCAAGCGACATTCATCTAGAGCCGCGCCGTGAGACTGGAAAAGTGCGCTTTCGTATCGATGGGGTGCTGCATAGTGTCTATGAGATGCCGCTTGCCATCATAGTGGCAGTCACTGCACGTATTAAAATTTTGGGACGGCTCAATGTGGCAGAAAAGCGTAAGCCGCAAGATGGACGCCTAAAAACCCGTACGCCCAAAGGCTTAGAAACTGAGCTGCGTCTGTCTACCATGCCGACTGCCTTTGGTGAAAAGCTTGTCATGCGGGTATTTGACCCAGAAGTACTGGTGCGCTCGTTTGCCCAACTTGGCCTGTCGGGTAAGCAGCTTGAAACGTGGCACGAGCTGACCGCGCATCCAAATGGGATTATCTTGGTGACGGGTCCGACGGGTTCTGGTAAAACCACCACCTTATATAGTACGCTCAAGCAGCTCGCCACCGAGCAGGTCAATGTCTGTACCATTGAAGATCCGATTGAAATGATTGAGCCGGCCTTTAATCAAATGCAGGTCAATCCAGGGGTTGATTTGCATTTCGCTGACGGTATTCGTTCTTTGATGCGTCAAGACCCAGACATTATTATGGTCGGTGAGATTCGCGATGCCGAAACCGCCAATATGGCCGTGCAAGCGTCTTTGACGGGGCATTTAGTGCTATCAACGTTGCATACCAATGACGCACCAAGCTCTATTACTCGTCTGCATGATTTGGGTATTCAGCCGTTCTTAACCTCAGCAACGATATTGGGCGTCATGGCACAGCGATTATTACGGACGTTATGCCCGCATTGTAAGCAAGCGCTTGATGTGACGCCAGATAGTGAGATAGCCATTCAATGGCAAGAGCTGGTGCAGCCTTGGCGCGCGCCTGTACCAACACAAGTTTATAAGGCGCAGGGCTGTGAGCACTGTCGCCATACGGGTTATCAAGGCCGCGTTGGTCTGTACGAGATTATGCCGTTATCCAATGAGCTAAAAAAACTGGTCGCCGCCGATGCTAATTTGGATACGTTGAAGCAGCAAGCGTACCGCGAAGGTGTGCAGCCGCTACGTTTATCGGGAGCAAAGCGTATTAGCGAAGGGTTAACAACCATAGAAGAGGTGATGCGTGTAGTGCCGCTGCATTAAAGGATGTCTCTAAAATACACCTCATTCAAAAAAACTATTCTTTAAAAAAATGCTCTGATAAAAAGCCTTTGTATAGACGTTTGTTAAACACGACTTGAAAAGCCAGCTTATCAGAGCAATTAATACTATTACTATTACCAAATCCATATTTTAAGATAATTTTATTTATTGATTCTTATTAACGAGATTGTTTATGTTTACAGATACGCATTGCCATCTAAACCGTTTGGATTTAACCAAGTATGATGGTCAATTGTCCGGCGCGATTGCGGCGATGAAAGAGGCGAATGTCACCCGTGCGATGGCCATTATGTGTGATTTCGCTGAATATGATGAGATTGCCAATATTGTCAGCACTTATAATGACGAAACGCTAAATCTTGGAATGAGCGTCGGTATTCATCCCTGTGAAGATATCGGCGTATTGCAGTCAGCGACAGTTGAGCGCTTGATAGAAACGGCTGATGCTGAGCACGTGTGGGCGATAGGGGAGACGGGGTTGGACTATTACTGGTCGACGGAAAATAAAAAAGAGCAACAAGCTAGCCTTGCGCGTCATATCTATGCCAGCCAACAGCTAAAGAAACCGCTTGTCGTGCATATGCGTGACGCCAAAGAAGATACGCTTGATATCCTAAAAGCAGAAGGCGCTGAACACGGTATTATCCATTGCTTTACTGAAGACTGGGAAACCGCAAAACGCGCATTAGACTTAGGGTTTTATATCTCCTTCTCAGGTATCGTCAGTTTTAAAAGTGCGCAAATGATTCAAGATGCCGCAAAAAATATGCCCAAAGACAGAATACTTATCGAAACCGATAGCCCGTATTTAGCACCCGTGCCTAAACGTGGCAGGCCCAATGAGCCGGCATACGTGCCATACGTGGCAAGCTATCTTGCCGAGATGTATGGCTGTAGTGGCGAGGAAGTCGGCGCATTGACTGCAAAAAACTTTGAAAATTTACTGGCACAGTATCACTAAAATGGTTATGCTATGACCAATCAGTCATTTATAGGCTTGTCTTGTAGTTCTGTGTTGAATGTGTTTTTGATGCTTAACTTAACCATATGATTATCAATGACTATTTAGCAAACATAAGCATATTGCCTTTGATGGTATTGGCGTAGCCGTTATAAAATTTATAAGCGTGCTGCCAGTACACTGACAAAAGGGACGGTGGTATGCATGATATTTTCAGTTTTTAGGAGAAATTATGAGTCGTCAGCATCAGTTCAAGGCCCGAGAAGAAAATATCTTAGCGATGGCGGAGCAATTGCTACTTGAGTCAGGCGATGGTGATATCACTTTGGACAGTTTGGCAGACCAGCTTGATTTGGCTAAAGGCACCTTATATAAGCATTTCTCTAGTAAAGATGAGCTCTACCTGCGTATTATTATCCGTTACGAAGAGCAGCTGTTTGAGATTAACCGTATTGATGACTGTCCTTCGGCAGGCGTCGCGCGGATGATTTTTCAGCAGCTATTTAATCCGCAAAAAGCCATGCTCCTTAACCAAATCGAAGAGCGTTTGGCAGCATCAGTGACGGGTCTGAATCGCCTGTTCGGTGAGCTTTACGATATTCGTCGTCAGCGCATGAAGCGTTTGATTGATATTATCAGTGCGTATCTTCAAGAGCAGCACAGTAGCTTAAGTACGCGCGATTATTTGTCCTCGATTTGGGCGATGGGTCAGGGCGGCGCAGGATTATTAAACTCAAGTTTTTATCAGCGCTACTTAGGTCGCCGTGATACCTTGCGTTATGCTTTTGTGCAGCAAATGCTTGAGTTGCCAAGCCATTATCCAGCTGCCGATGATGAAGTCATGGATGAAGATATGCAAGAATTGGTAGAGCAAATCGATACTGAATCAGAAGAGCACCGTAATACCAATTACTAGCTTTTTATTCTATTTCAAACACAGTCAGCTATTATTTTATAACGGTCCGTGTTGCTATCTTCTGTATGGCAACACGTTAAATTTATCTTTTAACACGTGTACAGATTTATTTTTTTAATCGGGCATATCTATCGTTTTATCTCCATCATACTCATACTACCCAATTCAGTATCATTTCTAATAAAATGACACCATTCTAGATGACTTCTGTATGTCAAAACCGACTTCCTCGATATCTTCAATCACAGTTTCTAACCCACGCGGTCATATCGGACAAGTGGGCTTTACCCTTGTAGAAATAGTAGTGGTGGTGGTCATTTTATCCATCTTTGCTGGGATGATGAGCTTGTCGGTCGGTAGTAGTGAGTCACGCAAAAACCGCGCCTTTTATGAGCATTTAACAGATTCTCTGAGCTATGTACGGCTATTATCCGCTGAGCGTATGGCGCCCATGGGTTTGAGCTTACAAGCCGATAAGCAAGGTCAAATTGCGCCTGTCATTGTCACGCTATCAAACCCGTACATTGTCTATCAAACTCAAGATTCTACGTCTTCTAGAGGCGATAGTACGCCTAAGAACGCCATGGAGCTGTCAGCAGATTTGACGAGTATGTCAGGTGCTGCTTCAGATAAAGTGCCCACACCAAGCTGGGAGATTGAGCCAGAAGTTAGTCTGCCTGAATTGCCTGCTGGCATGAGTTTAAGCGTGCAAAGCCTAGATGCAGGGAGGCAAACAACCGCAGGCCAAACACAAGCACTGCAGCCATGGTTTACCGACCAAAACGTACCGCAAGTACTATGGTTTGGCACAGGTCAAGCCACGCCGGTGACGATTGAGGTGCGTCATAATTCGCGTTTGGTGGGTGAAGTCATTACAATTATGCCCGATGGTAGTATCTCGATAGGACAAGGGCTGTAGCTGATGATTAACAAAGATAAAGCCAAATCGACCTACAAAAATCCAAAGCCTGTTATATCAAGGCATGAGCAAGGATTTACCCTGATTGAAGTCATGGTTGCTTTAGCAATTTTGGCCGTCGTTGCCGTTGCCGCGAGCCGTGCGAGTAGTGCGTATTTAAGCTCAGTTGATGTTTTACGTACTCGCACGCTAGCGCAGTTTGTCGCACAAAACGCGGCAGCGGACTTGCATATTCAAGATACGTGGCTGACGGCCAACAAAACACAAACCATCAATGCCCAAGGTCGTGATTGGCAAGTGACAATGACCGCCACAGATGCCATCACACCTGCATTAAAGCAAGTGAATATCGCTGTTGCACCCATTATAGATGGACAGACACGCAGCGCAGTAACGGATATCAACGTGATACTAAGTAACGCTGAGCAAGAGGTTGGTAGCTTGGATTTGAGCCGATTAAACCCTAATGGAGGCAATCCATGAAATCAAATCATGGATTCACCTTGCTTGAGCTGATGGTGGCGATGGCGATATTTGCCATGTTAGCGGTGGCAGGCTGGCAAGTATTTGATGGCGTTAACCGTGCGCGTGAACGGGCGCAGTTTCATGCGGATAATTTAGCGGTTTTGCAATATGCCTATCTGCAGCTACAGCAAGATATGAACCAAATGATTCCTTATCAGGCAGTGGATACGCAAGGTGCTAATTCCTTAATTAATAACGCCGCAACCAACAATACCGCAAATAACAATGGTAGTAATAACAACGCCAACAATAGCAATCAAGAAAACGCACCAGCGCCCGAACCTTTTATGTCTCTAGACGGCGCACGTATCAGCTTTGTGCGTTTTGCGGACCCCGACCCACGTTATCAGAGCAGCGCGAGTCTGCAGCATATCGAATACATTTTTGCCGATGAGGGCTTAATTCGTCGTCAATATACCAGTCTTGGCAGTGACAGCATTAGCTTAGATAGTGTATTGCTTAAAGGCGTCACGGCTGGGCGCTGGCAAGCTTATTTACCTGAATTAAGCACCAAATTTCCCAATAAAGACAATCGTAATAACTTCAGCAATAACGCACCATCAGGGCAGACGGCGAATTCAGCCAATAAAACGTCTGAGACTATACTGTTACCAAAA
Organism: Psychrobacter sp. UBA6291; assembly: GCF_002439405.1. Taxonomy (NCBI): domain Bacteria; kingdom Pseudomonadati; phylum Pseudomonadota; class Gammaproteobacteria; order Moraxellales; family Moraxellaceae; genus Psychrobacter; species Psychrobacter sp. UBA6291. Next base: position 8,282 of record NZ_DJUD01000072.1, read on the forward strand.
GGGATTGCGCTTAACTTTACGTATCAAGATATGCCGATCACTTGGCAATGGGCACTGACGCCGCAGCCAATACCAAATGTCAGTACAAATAACAGTCATAAAAATACGCCTAACAATTCTAATGGCGATAGCAATAGTAATAACAACAATAACGGCAACAGTAATGGTGGCACTAATAACGATAGCGAAGCCAATGGCAATGCAGCCAATAATAGCTCAGGGAACGCTACTGAAAATACCCTTTTTGGTCAATGATAGAGGCTATTTATGTCAAACAAGCCACAAATAGGGCCAACGATGCCTATAACCTCTATAAAAGCCAATTCTCAATGTGGCGTCGCACTGCTAACTATTTTATTATTGGTAGTTAGTATTACTGTGGTTGCAGGGGCAATGCTTGCTAGCCAAAAGATTGCCATTCGGCGTAGCGGCTTATTGTTTGACCAAAACCAACTCTTACAAGATATTAATGCAGGTCAGCAATTGGCGGTTACCTTGATTCGTGCTGATGCCAAATTAAATGATACTGATAGCGAGCAGGATATTTGGGCGCAGCCAATACCGCCTTACACCCTAGGCGGACATAGTATCGACATCGAATTACGCGATGAGGGCAGTCGTTTTAATATTAATAATTTATATCATAATGGCGCTGTCGATACTGCTGCCTTGGCCGTTTTTCAAAGGCTGCTTACACAGCTAAATTTAGAGCCTGATACCGCCGTTGCGATACTTGATTATCAAGATGCCGACAGCGAGGTCTACCAAGATGGCGGTGATGAAAATGTGGTATATGCTCAGCAGTCCAATCGCGGAGCGGATACAGCTTTACCCAACCAAGCATTGCTTAGTATCGATCAATTAGCAGAGGTAAAGGGCGTTGATGCGCAAGTATTAGCGACACTGCGTCCCTATATCACGGCGGTGCCATATTATTTACCCATTAATATTAATACCGCCAGTCCCGTTTTGTTTGCTGCCTTGGTAGAAGGTGCGAGCAGCCAGCAAATGCAGAGTATTGTTGAGTTGCGAGCAAAACAAGCCTTTAGCTCTGTCGATGATGTTTGGCAACTGCCCGTATTAAGTAGTGTAAAAGAAGAGCAGCGCAAAGCCTTGACGCCATTACTAGCGGTTGATAGCCAAGCCTTTATGGCACTTATTACCGCCTCTGATAATGCGACGGTTGGTCAAGCAAGACAACGCTTTGCGACCGTTATTATTAGCAAAACGGCCGCTGATGGCGACGCAGCAAATAGCAGCGATAATAATGGTAATAAAAACAGCAGTGATGCTAATAACGCTAATGGCAATACTAATAACGCTGATAATAAAAAGCCCAAAGAGGTGCGTGTGCTAACGCAGCGACTTTGGGCGTTTAGGCCAATTTTCTAATGGTTATAGATAATTAGTAATAAATAGCATGCAAAAACTAAGTCTAATTAATCATTTAAACGGGTTTCTTCGGTAGATTTCCAGTTATAGGCACCATAAAACAGCATTTGTGCTTGGCGCGTGCAATTATGCAGCATCAGCTGTTTTTTCTTTTCAACCTCAGCCAAGTCGACCTCATCATCATGATCTTCGGTATAGGTTAGCTCGAGCCAGTCAATAATCCAAGAAAAAAACATATTGACCCCAGCTTCCGCCAACAGTCTACGATCATAAGTATTGATGTGGGTAAATGCCGGCTGTAGCGCTAAGTCTTCTGCTAGGTTTTGGCCGTGTTTTTTAATCAGCTCATTGATGGCTTTGCGTACCGCCTCTGAGCCGCCATAGCGTTCACTGACTAAGAACTGCCAGTAGCAAGGCTGCTCGCTGACCATATATAAAAACATTTGGATGCTTTTTGCGATTTGACGCTCAAAACTGCGTTTGCGCCCAATTTGCAAGTTTTCACTTAACGTTGCCATCGTACCGCCCAACTCTTCGATGACTAAGGCGCGACCAAGCGATTCCATGTCATCAAAATGGCGATAAAAGGCGGTCGGCACCACGCCAACCTCACGCGTGACTTGCCTGAGACTGATTGAGCTAAAAGACTGTCCTGTCATACACAAATCGAGCACCGCATTAAAAAAAGCGTGCCGTGTTTGAAGTTTCTTTTGTTCGCGACTACTCATAATATTTCAAAATTACCTGATAGATGTCTATCATACTCATTTCATTGCGAAAATACGAATAAAATAGAGTATTATCGTTAATGGTTTGCTTAAATTTTGGTTTGGCTCGGTTTTAAATTGTCTCTAAACTTCTTTTTAAACGAGCTGCTTAAACATGTTGTTTAAACAATGGTGCCCCAATGTCCTTGTAGCTCTTGCGCCAGTCGATAGGCTTCATGGTCATTCATACCGGTTATAAAGTCTAAAACATTAAGCATATTATCATAGGTATTATCTGCTAGAGTCCGGCGATGTTCATCGAGATGCGGCTGGAGTAATTTTAGCAAACGCTGCTGCTCAAAGGATATTTGGCTTATCGGCGCATCGGTTTCATTTGCCTCATTTGTCTCTTTTATCCAGGCGAGTGGCATAAAAGCATCGAGCAGGCGCTGCAAGCATTGATTGGCCATCAGCTCCATGCGTACCTTACTTGGGTGATTAAATATCTTTTCGCGTGCCAATTGCTTAGCTTGGGTGATGCCGCTTTGTACGGTTGCATCACAATGGGCAAACAGGCTGCCCTGTAGCGTCCCTGCCAGCATAGCGTTACTATTGGCTACAAAGGCATCGGTAACAGCATTGACCAAACGCATCATTGCCCGTGCCCGCAGCGATGCCAAATGCTGCCTGACTGACACATGAGTGGGTAGATTGAGCGTATCAGGGCGCTCGCCAATCAACTCATAAAAAATAGCCGCAACCTCCGCATAGCTTAGCATATTCAAATTGATGCCATCCTCCAAATCTATCAGCGCATAGCAAATATCGTCTGCCGCTTCTAATAAATAGGCTAGCGGATGACGAGCAAAGCCATCGTGCTGCTTTGAATATGGCAAGCCTAACGTTTCTGCCAACTGCTCTAACTGCGCTGCCTCACTATAAAAGCAGCCAAATTTTTGCATGTTAGTGGTGTGATTGCCTTGGTAAATGCGGTTATTTTGATCAATAGAGCTGTCTTGATAAACGGGATTGCTATGGGTCGCAAGCCAAGGGTATTTCATAAACGCGCCTAAAGTAGCGCAAGTTAATCGCATACCGCCTAAATCAGGGTGGTGCTCATTTCGGGTTAATATACGAAATCCTTGTGCATTGCCTTCATAAGCCAGTAAATCTAATTGCTCGTTATTATTCAGATTTTGCAAGATTTGCTTACGGTCAGGATGCATAAACCAGTCACGAATGGCGTACTCTCCGGCATGACCAAACGGTGGGTTGCCAATATCATGGGCAAGGCAAGCTGCTTGGACAATGACACCGACATCAGCGGGCGCGACACCGTTCGGTAAGCCGCCGCCCAACTTATCATGCAGCTTCTCTGCCGCCATGACACCTAAAGAGCGCCCAATACAAGAAACTTCGAGCGAGTGTGTTAAGCGCGTATGAATACCGAGCTGATTGGTCAGTGGATGAACTTGGGTTTTTTGGTTCAGCTGACGAAAGGAGTGTGAAAATACCAGTCTGTCGTAATCTTTATGAAAGGAGGAGCGTGCGCTGTCCTCGGCAGGAGCTTTTTTATGACTGCCTAAACGCTGCGCACTAAATAGTTTTGCCCAATGGTCACTAGAATTCGTGGTTTGATTAACAGAAACAGTCATCATTTATCGTCCGTTATTTATATCATTCTATTTTATTTTTGCTTTTAGAGAATTTAATTACTTTAACGTTATTCCCTTTATTATAATAAAAAAAGCCAGCGTTGAAGCTGGCTTTTGGTTGTTCTCTACTAAGACTGTGTAAACACGCAATCCGCTTGTACTTGTAAATATTAAACGTTGAACGTTAAACGTTAAAGCGGAAATGCATCACATCGCCATCTTGCACGATGTAGGTTTTGCCTTCTAAACGTGATTTGCCAGCAGCAGCTGCACCTTTTTCGCCGCCATACTCGATAAAGTCGTCATACGCAATGACTTCAGCGCGGATAAAACCCCGTTCAAAGTCGGTATGAATCACACCAGCAGCTTCAGGAGCGGTTGCGCCAACAGCGACTGTCCAAGCGCGGACTTCTTTGACGCCTGCCGTAAAATACGTTTGCATATCAAGCAAATCATAACCGCCGCGAATCACTTGATCAAGACCAGCCTCTTCCATATCCATTTCAGCTAGGAAGTCTTTTTTGTCATCTTCATCAAGCTGAGCAATTTCAGATTCGATTTGATTGCATAGGGCAATGACAATAGAATCTTCGCCAGTGGCATAGTTGCGCACCGCATCTAGATATGGGTTATTTTCAAAGCCATCTTCGCTCACGTTGGCGATATACATGGTTGGCTTTAAGGTAATCAGACCATAACTTCTGATCAGTTTTTGCTCGTCTTTGTCTAGGTTAGCACCGCGGGCGGCTTTACCTTCTGCTAATAATGGCTCGATTTTTTTGAACACATCAAGCATAGCCGTCGCGTCTTTACCGCCACCTTTGGCTTTTTTGCTTAAGTTGGTAATAGCGCGCTCAACGGCCTCTAAATCGGCCAATGCCAATTCGGTATTGATGGTTTCGATGTCGTCGATAGGGCTGACGCGGCCATCAACGTGGACGACGTTGTCATCATCAAAGCAGCGTACCACGTGGGCAATCGCATCGGTCTCGCGGATATTAGCTAAAAACTGGTTGCCCATACCTTCACCTTTTGAGGCGCCAGCAACCAAACCTGCGATGTCGACAAATTCCATCGTTGTCGGTAATACGCGCTCGGGCTTGACGATATCAGCCAATTTTTTTAGGCGTGGATCTGGCACAGGTACGATACCGGTATTGGGATCTTTGGTGCAAAAAGGGAAGTTTTCAGCGGCGATACCCGCTTTGGTCAAGGCATTAAACAGGGTGGATTTACCCACGTTTGGTAGACCGACGATGCCGCAATTAAAACCCATAACATGCTCTCAATATATTAATAAAATCAGGCAATAACAGACTTGGTATGTAGTCAGTATAAAGCTTGGTAAAATAGGAACTCAAAATTGGGCATATTGTAGCAAATTTCAGCCAAAATGGGTGAGGTTGTTGTGCTTGCTATTTTAATTTTTACGCTCAATCACAATACTTAGTAATCTGTTTAATACCGCGGTTTAATACCATCCTTTAATATCATCGTTTCATATGAGTGTTCGTTATCAATGTCCTTCAGCGCCCTGTCTATTATGATAAGCTACTACCTATAAATGATGATGCATGCTGCTGCTGCGCTGTCATCAATAGCCAGCACGATAAACCATACCAAAGGCAATTGTTAATAATGACCACCATTTTTGCTACCCACCATTATAATTATCCGCAAAATTTCGTTGACATGAAACCCAAGCTGACGCGGCTTGAGCAGGCGATTAAAAAGCTCGAGGCTAACTTGATAAATGCGGATGCTGAAATATTAGAGAAACGGCTTGCCAGTCATTTAGGGTTACAAGTGGATTACGCTCGTGAGCTGAACCCTAACCAGTTGTTGGCTGCCACGACTATTGAGGGCAAAGTATTGGTCATCGCCGGTGCAGGCTCTGGTAAAACCAAAACCTTGACTTATAGAACCAGCTATCTGATAGAAAATGGCGTCGCGCCAAAAGAGATTTTGCTATTAACCTTTACCCGCAAGGCGGCCAATGAAATTAAAAGTCGCGCTAGAACTTTGCTGGCAAGCCGTCTAGATGATAGTCACATAAATGGTAAGGCGCTAAATGATATCACTAGCGGCACTTTTCACTCATTTTGCAATATGTTATTGCGCCAATATTCTGGGCTACTTGGTATCAATCCGCGCTTTACGATTTTAGATACCGGCGATAGTGAAGATGCGATTGATTTGATTAATAAAGAAAAAAAGTATCCGACCAAAATAACCAATCAGGCGTTTCCGCGCAAAAAAACCTTGCAAAATATCTTTTCAACTTCTAGAAATCGGCGTATTCATATTCGCGACTTAATCGAAAGCAGTTATCCTGATATCGCCGTGCATATTCCAGTTATTGAGCAATTGGCGGTCGACTTTCATGAATATAAGCGCGCCAATCATTTATACGATTTTGATGACATCATCAGCCAAGTGGTGCGCCATCTAAAGCACAATGATACCTTTCGTCAGCTGCTACAACAGCACTATCGTTATGTCATGGTCGATGAATATCAAGACACCAATATTCCGCAAAAAGAGCTGATAGATTTGATTTGTGCGCCGACGTCGGTATCGCTGATGGTCGTTGGTGATGACAACCAAAGCATCTATGCTTTTCGCGGTGCCAATTATGAAAATATCTTACTATTTGGCGAAAGCTACCCCGAAGCAAAACTGATTAAATTAGAGCAAAATTATCGCAGTACGCCAGCGGTGCTGGATTATATCAATGCTTTATCGGCGCAAATTACGTTGGGCTATCAAAAGCAATTGTACTCGGGCGCATCTATAGAAGGCATCAAGCCAATATTTCGCCGTTTAAGTGATGAAACAAAAGAGGCTAAATATATTGCAGATAAAATCATCGAATTAAAACCAGATTACGATTATGAGGACTTTGCTGTCTTGTGCCGCACATCTTTTCAATCCAACTACGTTCAGCTTGAATTTATGGAACGCAATATTCCCTTTATCGTCGTGGGCGGCATTCGCTTTATTGAGCGGCGTCATATCAAGGACGTTTTAGCCTTTGTCAAAATACTTTATAACCCAAATGATACCATTGCATGGCACCGTATTTTAACCTTGTTTAAAGGGGTAGGGGCAGTAACGGCGACGCGCTTAACCCAAGCGATTAATGCCGATAGCAATGTAAATAAAAATGTGAATAGCGATGTTAATAGTAACATTAACAACAACACTTTCGAGCCGCTATTAGCACCATCATTTGCGAAGAAAAGCCCACAGCTTAAATCATTGCATACGACTTTAACCAAAGCCAGTCAGGCAGAGTCAGTGGAAATAGTGATTGAGCGAATTTTAGCGTTTTATATTCCTGTATTAAAAACGATTGAAGAGAATTGGCGCGAGCGTAGTGAAGATTTTCGTGTGCTTAAAAACCTAGCAACAGAGTACGACAGCCTCGATAAATTCTTAGAAAATCTTGCCCTCGATCCGCCCAATGATTCAGTTGCTACCGCAGGCGAGCCTGAAAAAGACGAAAATAGTAATGATAAAGTTACCATTTCTACCATTCATAGTGCCAAAGGGCTTGAATGGCCAGTGGTATTTGTCAACTCTCTCGTCGATGGTATGACGCCGCACTATCGCTCGCTCAGTGATTTTGAAGAGTTAGAGGAGGAGCGTAAGCTGTTTTATGTTGCTTGTAGCCGTGCTAAGAGCAGATTATTTTTAACTGCGCCCGAGTATTTCTCAAGCTATTCGGGTTACTTTGATAAGCCGTCACGGTTCATCGCTGAGCTACCTGCCGATAAGTTGACGGTCGAGACTGGCAAGAAGCTTTTAGAAACACTAGCAAGTGAGGATCCAATTTGGTGGTGATTGGTTTATTCCTTGCATTTTGATTAGCCAAAATAGGTCTAATTTCTTAATAATTTCTACATTATTCCTATCAGAAATAGCTTTCAATTAAACGCATAACCAAAAGTATTAAATAGCAAAAATATTTCTATGATAAGGGTTTAATCTGATGCGCAATGCGTTACTATTACTCCCTTATCTGTTATTTCTCAACCTTGATATTCTGTATTAAAATCTTAAAAAAGGACGTGTTATGCGCTACGAAGTGATCGTTATCGGTGCAGGTATGGTCGGCACCTCAGCGGCTTGGCATTTACAAAAAAATAACGCCAAAGTTTTACTATTGGACAAAAAACTACCGGGCTCTGAGACTTCATATGGCAATGCTGGTTTGATTCAGCGCGAGGCGATTCATACTCATCCGTTTCCACGCCAGCTGACTGAAATGATACGCGTATTGCCAAACCAAGGCACTGATATTCGCTATCGAATCCCAGCGATTTTGCGCTATCATCAAGCGTTATTGCAGTATTGGAAATACTCGACGCCAGCTTCAATTAAAAAAATCGAAGCGGAGTGGCAGACACTGATTGAACATTGCACCAGTGAACACCAAACCATGATTGAAGCGTCTGGCGCTGAATATTTGATTAGCCGCAAAGGCTGGTTGCAGTTGCATCGCTCTGAAGAGACGTTTAAAGCAGCTATTGATGCTGCAATCAAAGACCGTGATCAGGGCGTTGAGCACAATGTCTTGACGCTTGACGAATTAAAAGCGATGGAGCCGAGCGCCAATTTTGATGAGTTCGTTGGCGCGATTCATTGGCTAAACTCTTGGCAAGTGTCAAACCCGAGCTTATTGGTGAAATCATACGCAAAAAACTTTCAAGAAATGGGTGGTACCATCAAAGAAAGCGGTGTCAATGAAATCGTCCAAGAAGCAGATGGCTGGAAAGTTGTTACCGACAACGACACTTTTTATAGTGATAAATTGGTCATTGCTGCTGGGCCTTGGTCTAACGATTTAATCAAACCGCTTGGTTATGATTTGCCGCTGTTCCCAATGCGTGGCTATCATCAGCATTTTAAAGTCACGGAAAAAAACACCATCAACCATAGTATGTTTGATATGGATAAGGGTTTTGTGATGGGTCCGATGCAGCAAGGTATCCGCATCACCACTGGTGCTGAGATGACCACCATGAATGCGCCAAAGAATTTTGGCCAATTAAATACCGTATTAAAACTTGCGCGCAAAATTCTGCCGCTAGAAGATGCCGTCGAGAGTGAAGCGTGGGCGGGCTCACGTCCTTGCATGCCAGATATGAAGCCAGTCATCGGTCCTGCGCCGCAGCACGATAAATTATGGTTTGCCTTTGGTCATAGCCATCAGGGTTTTACCTTAGGACCCATGACTGGTCGTCTGGTAGAGGAGATGATTCATGACAAGCCATTATTGGTTGATATTAAACCCTTTAGTGCTGAGCGTTTTTCTCGCTAATTTTTGCTAAATAACGTTTAAGTAAAAATCGAGCCGTTTATATATTTGACAGTTCAGGTATTTAAGAGTACTGAAACATTAAGAACATTAAAAATTAAGGATAATAATTCATGCAAAAGCTGCATAGTAACCAACGTATGAGTCAGATTGTGATTCATAACCAAACCATTTATCTGTCCGGTCAAGTGGGTAATAGCGAAGAGGATATCAAAGCCCAAACCTTGACATGCTTAGAGAAAGTCGAAAAACTGCTGCAAGAAGTTGGTAGTGACAAATCAAAGCTGCTGTCCGCAACCGTCTGGCTAAAAAGTATGTCAGACTTTGCCGCAATGAATGAGGTGTGGGATAAATGGTTTGAAGGCGTCCAGCCACCAGCGCGTGCATGCGGTGAATCAGCATTGGCTCGTCCTGAGTTATTGGTCGAGATTACCGTTATCGCTGCTGAATAATTGCTTATTTTACTTGTTTAGGTTGAAAGCCAGATAAAATAAAAGGGTGTGATTGCTATCACGCCCTTTTCTATGAGCTATTGTTATAAATTAGTCTATAATCAACATCATTCAACGCCTATAACGCGCAACCAACAGGGTAACCCATCATGATTAATACCAAAATATATAAATCCATCTATGTGTTAGCAGAAAAGCTGCTAGAAGCGGACAGTAAGAACGATCAAAAAACCTTTGATGCGCTATATGCGCAGCTAAAAGATTTGTGTAATGAAAATGAAAAAAGCGATAAAGACCATCCTGAACAGTGGGAAACCTTGGCTGACTTTACCGAGGATTTGGATGAAGCGCTGGTTATCTATCAAAAAGCATTAGATAAAGCCGCGGCGATTACTTCAAAAGACCATTTGGCATCGATTGCTTTTTCTATGGCTGAGCTGCAAATCGAGTTGGGTCAAACTGATGCTGCGATCAAAAGTCTACAAAACGCTAAAATCAGCGCCAATAAAATCGAAGATAAAGAGTTTAAAGTCGAAATAAATGAATTGTTGGCGAAGTTGTTGGCAGAGTAGTTTTTGTTAAAGCTATTGGTTATTGAGAAAAGCATTTTTTATGATACAAAAAGCGAGCTTACCAATTAAGAATCTATAATATAGCTCTATAAATACTGTTTTAGGCGTTGACCCAATTTTATCGCTGCGGCAATATTCGTAGCGGTAATTTCAATATTGTTATAAGCGTTTTTAAAGACATTATCGAGGGAATCTAGCTTTTGGATACTGGGCACAATGACGTCAAACTGGCTAGTCTGAGCGGATTTTAGCCCATCAACACTGCCGCAAATAGCAATCACGGGGGTATGTCTCAATTTAGCAATTTGGCTAATACCACCCGCCACTTTGCCCATAGCAGACTGAGCATCAAGCTTGCCTTCACCAGTGATGACCAAGTCTGCCTCGGCGATATGCTGTGATAAATTGGCCACTTTTGCCACTGTATCAAAACCTGACTTTAACTCCGCTTGGCAAAAGCTCATTAACGCATAGCCCAGTCCACCTGCTGCACCGGCACCTGCTACCTCTTGATGGCTTTGATAGCCATACTGCTCGCATACATTTACAAAATGCGTTAACGATTTATCTAACTCATGGACTTGCTGCGGGCTAGCGCCTTTTTGAGGACCAAATATGGCACTGGCACCCAATTCACCACATAACGGATTGGTGACATCACAAGCCACTTCAAACACCGTGTTTAAGACGCTTGCATGAAAGCTGGTCGCATCCAATCGTTGCAAGTTAGCAAGTGCGCCGCCGCCTTGGGCTAAGATGTTGTCATTACTATCATGAAACGTCATACCAAGCGCCGTTAACATACCAAGTCCTGCATCATTGGTAGCACTGCCACCAAGACCAATGATAATCCGCTTGACGCCTTCATTTAGAGCATCCTCAATCAATTCGCCGACGCCATAGCTGCTAGCAATGACAGGATTACGCTCTGCTACCGTCAATAGATGTAAGCCACAAGCTTGAGCGACTTCAATGACCGCAGTTGCATCAGGGAGTAATAAATATTTTGCGTTAATTGGTCGCATTAAAGGGTCATGGACACGCACTTCTTTCCAGCGTCCACCTAACACATAAGACAACACTGCAGAAGTTCCTTCGCCGCCATCCGCCATCGGTAGCAGTTTATAGTCAGCGTCAGGAAACACTTGGCTGAAGCCAGATTGAATAGCGTGGCAGACATCCAGTGCTTCTACACTTTCTTTAAACGAGTCAGGGGCGATTAAAATTTTCATGACTTTCTCTTTAAATGTTTCTTTGAGTCTTTTTTAATTACTTAAATTTTAAAAATTGACTTTCAATAATTTACTTAAGGCGCTAGATAAATACCAAGGTCAATAGCCAAATAAAGATGATGCTGGTCACGCCTTGAATACCTGTCGCCATAGAATGGGCTTTGTAAGCCTGCGCCACACTCATACGACTAAACTGGCTAACAATCCAAAAGAAGCTGTCATTAGCATGCGAGACAGTCATCGCGCCTGCACCAATCGCCATCACACAAAATACGCGACCAAGCTCACTATCAAGACCTATTTGACCTAATAATGGAGCGACCATCGCCGAAGTAGTGACCAAAGCAACAGTGGTTGAACCTTGTGCTGTTTTGAGCGCCGCAGAAACGATAAATGGCATAAAAATACCAAGCCCTAGGGCAGATAACGTAGTACCCAAATAATCACCGATTGGCGTAACTTTTAGCATAGCGCCAAACGCGCCACCAGCACCAGTAATTAAAAGAATAGGCGCTGCGACTACCAAGCCTTGTGAGATGCTGTCACTAATCTGCTGTGTTTTTTGGTCAGTATTAATCAGTAAGAATGATAAAAACAAACCAATTAATAGGGCGGTTAATGGGTTGCCAATAAATATGAGAATATCGGTTAGTATGCCGCTACCAAATGGTGTGCTGGGTAAATTGGCAATAGACGATAAGCAAATCAATACAATGGGCACGATAATAGGTAAAAATGCCATAGTCGCTGATGGCAGTTTGCTGTAGTCGTCACGAGTCTTCATATTATCTGGTACGGCGACTGCGTCAAGGGCATCAATATTGTCAGGCGTGGCGTCAAGTAAGCGATTTGACCACAGCCAACCAGCAAGTACCGCAACGGTGGTGACGACAACACCGACCATGATGACCAAGCCCAAGTTTGACTCAAGACCCAAGTTGCCCGCTGCTGCAATTGGACCGGGTGTTGGCGGCACAAAGGTATGAGTGGCATATAAGCCAGTCGCTAATGCGACACTCATTGCCACGCTCGAAACTTTTAAACGCTCAGCCAAAGACTCTTTTAACGAGTTTAAAATAATATAGCCTGAGTCGCAGAACACGGGTACAGATACGACAGCACCAACGATAGACATGGTCAAAGTAGGGAAACGCGGTCCCAAAACTTTAATGACGGTTTCTGCCATCACGATGGCGGCACCCGTTTTCTCAAGGATTAAGCCAATGATGGTTCCAAACACAATGACCAGACCGATATATCCTAAGATACCGCCAAAGCCATCAGAGATAGTTTTTGCGACCGTATTAAGCGGTACTTGGTAGAAAAGTGCGACCAGAAAGGCAGATAGTATTAATACTAAAAAAGGATGCCATTTTAACTTCGCAGTGGCGAAAATGATAAAAAGAATGGTCAGCAGCAGCCAAAATACGATCATTACTGTCTCTATATAGTTGTTAATCTCTTATCGCTATTAATGCAACTCACACAGCATTTAGTGAGTTTGGCGTCTAGCTTAACATCAATAGTGATATGCATTTTTAAAGGTGCATATTCTATCGTAAATCTATCTATCAATCTAACGAAAGAGGACTCCACCCGACGCTAGGGTGGAGGTGAATTTCGTATAGCCTAACTCTGCTGATTTTGAATGTATTGCTTAATAATCTCCAACGGCGCTCCGCCACATGAGCCGGCAAAGTAAGAGCGTGACCACAAAACAGGCTTATTGTAAGCTACTCTTAGGTCAATGAAGTTGGCTCTCATTCGCCGGCTTGTGACCGACTTTAGATTATTAACCATCTTACTTAGTTGTACCGTTGGTGGGTATTGAATTAGCATGTGAACATGATCGCCTTCACCGTTACATTCCTTGAGTTCCGCACCAAAATCCTTGCATATCTCAGCAACAACTTCTTTAAAGTATTGACGATGATTATCAGCTAAAACCTTTTTGCGATACTTAGTGATGAATACCAAATGCACATGCAGATTATAAGCAGAATGACGGTTTTTATATATCTCACTCATTATAATAAATACCCTTTATTGTTTATGTTATATAGTATAACATGGTATAAATAACGAACACACTGACCAATAAAGCATCCATTATGAAAATTAATAAAGCGTACAAATTTAGGCTTGAGCCTAATGCAGAACAAGAGGTTATCTTAA
>NZ_DJUD01000072.1:22147-22319 GCF_002439405.1 Psychrobacter sp. UBA6291
TTTGGCACTGAGCGAGAGTTGGAACAGAACCCAATTCACCCTTCTAAAACCGCCATTGGTATTGATTTAGGTGTCAGTAAATTAGTTACCGGCTCAAACGGTCAGTGCTTTAAACCTAAGAGCAGCTTTAAAGCCAATCAAGGCAAACTAGCAAAGCTACAGCGCCAATTAA
>NZ_DJUD01000010.1:0-29760 GCF_002439405.1 Psychrobacter sp. UBA6291
ATGCGGTACAGCATGCCTTCAATGGTACGTCTTAGATTGGGCTTGTTATATACGTTAATTTGTCGCAATATAATAAATAGCTTGTGCCAAAATTCATCGTTGAGCTTGGTGCGAGTCATAAGTGATGCCTTATTTCTTTGTTGTGGTAAACAGTAGAGTAAGGCGTTGCTTATTTTTTTCAATGGTTCCTCAATTCTATACAGCCCCTAGATTTTTTGCATCTTTCTGCTTCTCAACTTTATGCTGGTCTTCTGTGCTATCGACTTTCCAATAGCTGGATATGTATAAATGCGTTTTTGGTATTGAAAAATATGTTTTAAAGTGATGGCGCAGGGCGCGCATACTATGAAATTCACATGCTGCCCACACCGCAGGCTGGCCTGCTAGCCACGTAAGCGTTTTAACCCTTTCAAGTAATGGGCTGCTTTCGGTATTTGGATGTGAGTTGATCACCCAGTGAATGTCAACGTTGTCTGGTTTTTTGAGTAGTTGCTTATCCGCTTCACTGGTGACCTCAAGGACTGCATAGCCGCAGGCATCAGCAGGTAGCTGGGCAAGATTGACGCTAATGGCTGGTAGCGCTGTCATATCACCAACCAATAAAAACCAATCTGCCTCATTATTAATCAGCTTCTTTGGCCCTGGGCCGCCGACCAATATTTGCTCACCCACTTGGGCGTTACGTGCCCACATTGAAGCAGGCCCTTCAGCGTCATGCAAAGCAAAATCGACATCTATTTCATCCTCACGTTGTCCACTAATGGTATAAGTGCGAATCAGTGGCCGAGCCCCATGGTCTTGAGGAAATATGAGTTTGATATAAGCGCTTTCTTGATCTTCTGGAAAGTCAAGCAGGCCAGTACCGCCAAGCGTGACGCGGTACATCTGTGGCGTGATGTATTTGGTACGAACAACATTCAATGTTCTTGGAGCGGGTTTTGCCATTTTAATGCCTTTCTTAATTTAAGTGTTTCATTTTTTAAGTTATCAGTTTAGATAACGCCAGTATAGAAAATTGACATTCTCTAGTAATGATAAGCTCTATATTGTTTAAAAGTTGGCCTTTAGACTGACGGACATCTGGCGCTCGGGTCCCATCCAGCAGTTATTACTATCGTAGCAAGTACCGACATAGGTTTTATCAAACAAATTATTGATACTAGCGCCAACAGTGAGCATTGGATTGATTTGATAGCTGCCACCAATATCTACCAATGTCACACTTGGCAGATCGTCTGAATTTTGCTTATCAAGTTGCATACCGTCTTCATAGCGAACGCCTGCATTGAGGGTCAATTTATCTGTGGCGTAATAGTCTGCCCACAGTGTCGCTTTATGTTTAGCGGTTTGTGCTGGCGTATTGCCGACCACGTCAGGGTTAAATTCATCTTCGGTAATCTCAGCATCGGTATAGCTGTAGCTTGCAGCAATATCTACCCAATCACTTAGCATGTAGTTGCCTGAAACCTCGAAGCCTTTAGAGGTAATTTCACCCGTTTGAACTTTCTGTTGAGAATTAGCGGGGTTTATTACTACGACGTTCTTTTGCGTGATATCAAACACCGCCAACGTTCCTTGTGTGACGCGATCGGGAGAAAGATATTTGATACCAACTTCTAACTGATCAGCGGTGGTGGGCTCAAATGCCTTGTTGGTAATGAAGTTGCTACCGACAACAGGCTGAAACGACTGTGAATAGCTGGCATAAGGAGAGAAGCCATTATCAAAGTCATAAATGGCAGCAAGGCGACCACTGGTTTTTGATGCGCTGTTATCAATCGTTTTGTTACTATAAACAGCACCTTTAGAGGCGTCGGTTTGCTCAGTTGTACTGTCAAAATTGTCGTGACGTAAGCCTGCTACTACCGTCAAATCTTGCCACTGCATCTCATCTTGTACATAAAATCCCAGCTGGCTTTGTTCGATGTCTTGTTTCTGTCGATAAATATCTAATGGCAAAGTGTCAGCATTGATTTGCGAAAAATCGGGTTTGGACAAATCAAGGTTTGGTGTGCCATCTGCGCCAGCATCATAATAAGTGGCGATACTGTCCGTTTCTTGATATTCCACACCAAATAATAAATTATGCGAAGTATTGGCAGTATCTAACTTATAAGCCAGCTGATTGTCTGTGGTCCAGTTGTTCATCGCCTCATCAGTAGTATAGGCCACACGATTTAAAATTTTGTCACTACCCGTGATAAACCCTTCTTGATTGTACATATTGCGCTGCTGCGCTTCGGCATCGGTATAGCGTAGGATATGCTTAAAAGTTAATTTGTCATTGATAGCCCAGTTGACAGTCACACTTGGCATCAGTACTTCTTTGCTAAAATGATTCCACTCGTCACCTGCGTAGGCATCACTATCTAGCTTGCTATAGCTGGCGTTGTAAACTGTTCCAACAGCAGGAAGCGGAGTAGAAGGCACCATCTCTGGATCATCTTGATAAAAAAGATTGGCAAGAACGGAGACATCTTCTGTCGGTCGCCATTCAAGTGACGGATTAATTAAAGTGCGCTCTTCTTCTGTGGTCTGCATCTGTCCCTCTTTTTTACGTTTTAATGCCACCAAGCGATAATTGAGCGTATCTGAAATAGGGCCGGTCGTATCGACTGCCACTTCTTTGAGGTTTTGATTGCCAAAGCGCAACTGTACTTCAGACTCTTGGGTATTTTTTGGCGTTTTGGCGACCTGATTGACCATGCCTCCTGGAGCAGCATAGCCGTAAAGTGAGGATGCTGGGCCTTTTAACACTTCTACCGCTTCAGTCGCATAAATGTCTACTTGCGGCATCAGATTCCAAGCGCCGTCATAGGGGAGGCGCAATCCATCATAAAAATTGGAATAAGTCTTAAAACCGCGAATATTGTATTCATCAAAAATAGATACCGTACCGCGACTCTCAGTACTCACGCCGGGCTCATAACGTAACGCCGCATTAACGCTATCTGCTTGACGTTTTTGTAATAGTTCTTGATTGATTCTGCTATAGCTCATTGGAGCATCGTTAGGATCTAATGCAGTTTTGGTGCCTGTACTACGGTAGCTGTCAGCGTAGACCGTAATGGTATCTAAGGTCGTCGCTGGTGTCGAACTAACCGTAGCAATATTCTCATTTTTATTTTGGTCATCTTCAATATTATTTGCCGTTTCTTCAGCGTATGTAACATGGCTAATACTCATTAATAAGCCAATCCTGACTGCCATTTTTAATTGTTTTTTTCGGGCAGATTCGGAACGTAAAAGAGACGGCATCGTATTTCCTTTCAGATAGAAGTAGTTGAGGGTTTTGAGTTAAAAGATATGAATGTTCAATACGGAAATAATGATAACACTAATGATTATTGTTATCATTAAAAAAGATGGTTTTTTGCTTTAAATTTCGTATTTTAAGTATTAGCCTTAGTAGTGCCTCTAAATACTAATGATGGTTGCATTGAGAAAAGGTGCGAGTGATTATTTAAAAACCTGGCAATTATTCCCTTTCATCAAGTGACAGAGCACCTTTAAAGCGTAATAATCGCAAAGCATTAAGCGTAACCAGCACCGTTGCGCCGGTGTCAGCCAACACCGCGATCCATAAGCCAGTGATCCCTAGCACCGTAGTAATCAGAAACACTGCTTTTAGGCCCAGCGCAAAAATCACGTTTTGATGAATGTTAAAGAGCGTTGCGCGCGACAGGGCAATCAAATGAGCGACGTCGGTCACGCAACTTTTCAATAAGGCGACGTCAGCCGTTTCAATAGCGACATCCGTACCACCGCCCATCGCAACACCGACATCGGCAGTCGCTAGCGCTGGCGCGTCATTGATACCATCGCCTATCATTGCTATTTTATGATTATCCTTCATCTCGTTTAGCAGACGCAGTTTATCTTCGGGCAACAGCTCTGCTTGCCATTCGACATCTAAATGATTGGCAAGCGCCTGCGCAGTTAGACGGTTGTCGCCTGTCAGCATAACAGAGCGCACGCCCAGCGCTTTAAGTTGTGCCACACCTTGTTGCGCATCTTCTCGCAACTCATCTCGTAACGCTACCAAGCCTAGCACCTCACGGTTTTGCTCATCGAACAGTACCGAAACCGTTTTCCCTTCATTTTGTAGCGCTTCAATTTGGGTATTTTGTTTAGGGGTTATTGAAGTTTCATTAGCGGCATAAACAGGAGAACCGATCGCTAGCGCGTGCCCGGCTACTGTTGCATGTACGGCTTTACCAGCAGTAGCATAAGCATTGGAAGCGACTGGCATGGCAATGTTAGCGGCTTTGGCGTGATCAATGATGGCTTTTGCAAGCGGATGACTAGAGGCGGACTCGACACTGGCAAACAGTGCTAATATCGCATCTTCACCTTGAGAATCCGTATGCTGTTGGGTAAAGGCGACAACGTCGGTAACGCGGGGTTTGCCTTCAGTTAACGTACCCGTCTTATCAAAAGCAACGGTATTAACACGACCAATGGTTTCTAAAGCGCTACCGCCTTTGATAAGCAAACCGCGACGCGCACCAACAGCTAGACCGGAGGCAATAGCGGCTGGTGTTGAGAGGACGAGGGCACAAGGGCAAGCAATGAGTAATAGTGCTAGACCGCGATATAGCCAAGTTGCCCATTCGCCTCCCATCGCTAATGGCGGGATGATAATAACTAAGGCGGCGATCGCCATCACTGCTGGGGTATAGTAGCGACTGAATTTTTCGATAAAACGTGCAGTGGGTGCTTTGGAGGCTTGAGCTTGCTCTACCAGCTCAATAATACGCGCAATGGTATTGTCAGCAGCTGTTTTTTCTACGCGTATTTTCAGCGCGCCATCCATATTGATCGACCCTGCGAACACCTTGTCACCTATCGTTTTGGCAACAGGGATAGACTCTCCGGTGACTGGCGAATCATCAAGGCTGGATGCGCCTTGAGTAATAACACCATCGGCAGATACCTTATCGCCAGGGCGCACCAGTACTAAGTCATCTATTTGCAACGAGTCTGCAGGAACATCACGCTGTCCACCTTGTGCATCTAATAAAATGGCAGTTTTTGGAACCAGTGACGCCAATGCTCTAATGCCAGCACGCGCGCGATCAGCAGCCACGCTCTCTAATAACTCACCGACCGAGAATAAAAATACTACTGCTGCTGCCTCTTTAGGCTCACCAATGATAAGCGCACCGATTGCCGCAACCGTCATCAGCATCTCAATCGAAAAAGGTGTGCCAGTCATCGCCAAGGCTAAAGCTTTGCGAACAAAGGGAAAAACGCCCACAATGACTGCAACAGCAAATGCCCACATACCATAATCGGGAAAAAGTAACGATAGCGCATAGGCAATACCCATCAAAATACCAACACCAACCACTTGCTTGCCTTTACGGCTTTGCCACCAGCGCTGCTGCTCTGTAGCGGATTGACGGCTACTATTTGCTGCGATTGATTGATCCGTAGTGGCAGATATACCAAAACCAAGACGTTTGATGGTTTTCTCGACATCACTAAACTGCGTAGACCCATTAGGCGCTAGTGTTAGCGTTAACTTTTTGGTGGTGAAGTTAAGCTGTATGTCAGAGACGTCAGGCATACGGGCAAGCGCCGTTTCGATTTTGCCGACGCAGCTGGCACAGTCCATACCTTCAATATGATATTGCATAACTATTTTTCCTAATGCGTTGTCCTGATAACTTGTCTTGCTGTGAGAATTCTTTCAATAGATCTATTGTGAACCCTCTAGTGGCTTCAGAGTCAAGGGCATTTACATGCAACTGGATAAATTTGATTTCCTCTATATTTAACCTTATAGTTACTTTAATGTTTAGGTCTAAAAAGGCAATCATGTTGATTAAAATCGGAGAGCTCGCTAAACGTACAGGCGCCACAGTAGAAACCATTCGTTACTATGAAAAGGAAGGTTTTTTGCCCGAGCCTTCTCGCAGTGCAGGCAATTATCGTTTATATAATGAAGAACACATTGAGCGTCTACAATTTATTTTGCACTGTCGCGCGCTTGATATGGCGTTAGATGAAGTAAGGGTGCTGCTGCAGTATTGGAATGAACCTGACAGAGACTGCGGCGATGTGGATGCGTTGTTGGACGAGCATATTGAGGCGGTGGAAGTTCGTATAAAAGAGTTGACGCAGTTAAAGCAACATCTCACGTTTTTACGGCAAAAATGTGCCAGTAGTGCACCAGCGGTATCATGTGGCATCTTAAACGCGCTTGCTGATAATTCTTGTCATGAGTAGAGATATCAGCAGTGGAAACTGATGTTGTTCAATAGCGTTCGTGCGCTCAGGTTTATGAGCTCTTAATTCTTTAAAATAAAGGGTTCGAGCTAAAGAACTTGAGGTAATGCGAGGTGATGTCTAAATACAGTGATTAGTATACTAAGATTGGTGCGCCCACAGCGCATCGACTAATACACCTTAACCCTTAGGATATAAAGGATAGAGGATTTTTTCTATTATTTTTAACAACAAATTTAACAACTTAAATAGCACTATCAACTTGCCATCCGCTCAATGTTATCTTTTATATCACAAGCGACCTTATTTGATAACTCTTTTTCAATATCATAGTTGTCAATGATAGTTAAAAACGCTTCAGCGACTGATGCTACTTGATCAATCATTGCTTGAGCTTTATTTTTCTTAATATCAGCTGCTTTAGCCAGTTTCAGTAAGTCAGATCGAGTAGGGTGCTTCGCTTCACCTGTCACATCCATTTGATGATAACCATTCATTCCTGAGTTATAAGCGAGATCATAAACGGGCGCTAATGACCACCTGCCAGCTTTGTCCATCATAAAAGAGAAGTTTTTGCTATGGTCGTCTTTATTATTAAAAATCACATTAAATACCGCATGTCTAAAACCGTCTTCTACCGCGGCTTGTGACCCAGTTAACATACGCATACAGCGCAAATACTGCAGATAATCTAGCGATGGGATGCGAAAATCAATGTCTAATAAGCCTGCCAGCGTATGAGTATGCACGCGCTGATCGCCTATTCGGTCAAAACGCTCAACCCCAAACGCGGCATAGTCGTTATTAATATCAAAATAGTGATGCGCTGGCATGTTAAGACCTGCTTTTTTTGCCATATCCGCATAAAGCGACTCTAATAAACAAACACTTTTGTGCTCAGATTGGGCAGGGAACTTGATAAGCCATGGCGTTGCAGATGAGTACTCATAGGTTAAATCAGTGGTAATAAAGTCACTGGATTTATCGTATAATACCAGCGCTTTTGGTCTAGCACCTTGAGGAGAGCCACCAATAACGATAAGTTTGGCTAATATGTCACTGTCTTGACCTGATAAAATGGTTTGATTGGCGGCAGCAAGCTTAGCTAAAGTCAGCTCACTCGTATCAATAGCATCAGATAAGTCATGTTCAGGCTCGAAGCTAAGCGCTCCCATCGCAGAATCACCAATATAAGGCAAGCGATCCAAAACATTCACTTGCCTTACAGGCTTGTCCATCAGCCAGACACACTGCATCATAGCCAAAGGCAGGGCGTCGTCCATCCATCGTTAATTTACCAATAAGACGCTTATCCCCGAATCCTCGATAATAAACATCAATAACAGATATCGGTTGATACATAGAGTTACTCGCCATTTTTATTTGAGGCTCGCAGGCGCGGGTTTTGCTTAGCAATAATATCTTCAATATTGCTAGGCGTAACCTCAAAAAGCTGGGCAAAATGATTAATCATGCCAAGTGCGATAGCTATTCAAATCACGTTATCGAGCGTACCGCCTTGACCAGACTCAATACGAGCAACCGTACTGACACCAATCCCTGCTTTCTCTGCTAAAGCGGCTTGGGTTAGATTCAATGATAATTGCTGCGTTCTTAAGCGTTTACCTAAAATATCACCGATTTCAGTTGGGGTATAGAAGTCAAACCGTATATTCATAGCCTAATATTTCATATATGGAAGGTCGTATAGGAATACATAATAGCAAGCTAAAGTCAAACTCTCGCCCTCAAGCCAGTTTGTTCATTTTAGGCTTAGATCTGCTGGTTGAGGGCTTGCGTTTGGTATTTTTCAATCACGATACTTCGGTATTCCGACAGTTAACCAGCTGTTTAACCGTTAAAGGTGAGGTAGGGCTGGTTTCTTGTCGTGTGCTGGGAAAGCGTTTATACCATTCATATGGTGACATTTTCCACTATCTCTCTAAATTTATTTAGAGAGATAGATCAACGCCTTGTGGGTCTTTTTTAATCGTGTAAAGTGTGAATAATGAAATTAATGAGACGATAGTAATATACAAACCAATCATCCATGACTGTTGATAAGTTGCCATAATCCATTGCGCAATCATCGGAGCGAACGCACCACCAATAATGGAACCTAATGCATAGCTGATGGATACCCCTGAAAAACGTACTTTGGCAGGGAACATTTCAGCAAATAAAGCTGATAATGGGCCATAAGTAAAACCTAGGGGAATAGCCCAAACTACTAGTGCTAGCATGAATAAAAATGGAGATTTGGTATCAATCAAAAACCACATTGGTATCGACCATAAAGACAATAAGATATAGCCTAATTTAAAGATCTTTAGACGACCAATCTTATCACCTAACATGCCGCCCCAAAGGGTTGATACTAACCAAGAGAAAGCAGCCGCAACTACGATTAGCATGGTTAAAGTAGGGTCAAGTCCTAAGGCTTTTTGACCATAACCCACCATAAAAGCGATAAGAATATAACCACCTGCATTCACTCCCATAAAGATTAAAGCCGCTTTAAGAACTGTTGGCGTGTGATTTTTGAATAGCAATGACAATGGTGCAGAGGCTTCTGCTTTACGGCGATGCATGGCTTCAAACACTGGTGATTCTTTAACCGAACGACGGATAAAGGTGCCCACGATGATCAATGCAATCGATAATATAAATGGAATACGCCAACCCCACTCGAGGTAAGCTTCTTTACCTAGAATCAAGTTTAAGAGTAGCAGAACACCAGTCGCTAAAATCATGCCGATGGGCACGCCAATTTGTGGGTAAGCCCCAAATAGTGAGCGTTTGTTAAGAGGTGCATGCTCGACAGATAACAATGCTGCACCGCCCCATTCACCGCCTGCAGAAAAGCCTTGGATAATACGTAAAAATACCAAAGTCAAAGGTGCTAATACACCAATTTGCGCATAAGTCGGCAAGAAGCCTATTAAGGTCGTTGACGCACCCATCAAAATCAGGGTTGTCACCAATACCATCTTGCGACCGTATTTGTCACCCAATCGACCACATACGATTGCGCCTAATGGGCGAAATAGGAATGAGATACCAATGGTAGCAAAAGCGATGATTTGGGCTAGCATAGGGTTCGATTTGCTGACTTCAGCGAAAAACAGGGGAGCAAATATGAGACTTGCGGCTTGTGCATAGATGAAAAAATCATACCATTCGATCGCAGTGCCAACCAAGGTGGCAGTGAGTACTTTTTTATCCTGATGTACAGCAAGCGTGGCGTTTCCAGCCATCGTTGTAGTGGTTGTCATTAATGACTCCTTGTCTATAAGTTATCCTAGAAATAACTGCTTAGCTGTTTTAGCTAAGAATTATTTATTGATACTTTTTAATCCATTAAATAAAAACTGTGTATCACTTGTTTCATAATCTAGTCATTCTGTAAGCTTACGTCAATATGTTTTTTCAACAAAGTTTACTTTAGTTGAAAAAAAAGGAATCATGACGATTCCTTTTTTTTGCAAATTTGTATAGATATCAAGCACTACGTTCAACTAATGTCAGGATGTCATAAGTTGCGACCAAATCGTTACGTTGGTTCTTAACTTTGATATCCCATACTACAACTCCGTGAGCTTTTTCCGCTGGATCGCGTTGTGCTTTTGGTGTTTTTTGTTTACAAGTTAACTCAACTTGGATGGTATCGCCAATCTTAACTGGCTCAACGAAGCGTAGGTTTTCCATGCCGTAGTTAGCGATAACCGGACCAGATGGCGCATCAACAAATAAACCAGCAGCTGCTGATACGATAAAGTAACCATGTGCAATTCGCTCACCGAACAACGAATCTGCCGCAGCAACTTTGTCCATATGTGCATAGAAGTGGTCGCCACTTAAGCAACCAAAATTTACAATATCTGCCTCAGTCACTGTACGACGCGCGGTCAATAGACGTTCACCAATACGAAGCTCGTCGAATGATTTTTTGAACGGATGAACACGGTCTTCGAACACGTGAGCACCAGCTGTCCAGCTGTGACTGACTTGCGTCATGGCATCGGGTGAACCTTGAATGGCGGTACGTTGCATGTAGTGTTTAACAGCTCGCAATCCACCAAGTTCTTCACCACCACCGGCACGGCCTGGTCCACCGTGTACAAGTAATGGGATAGGTGACCCGTGACCCGTACTTTCACGAGCGCTTTCACTATCTAAGATATGGACACGACCATGCCAAGGGGCAATTTTTTTCAATAAGGCTTCGATGTTTTCATCTTTATTGCGCACGATAGAGGCAACCAAGCTGCCTTCGCCACGTGCTACAAGTGCGCCGAGTTCAGCTTGGTCGCTGTATGGCATTAGGGTGACAACTGGGCCAAATGCTTCGATGCGATGGATGTTTTCAGCTTGGCTTGGGTTATTACAGACCAGTACGGTAGGTGGGTAACAGGCTGATTTTTCCTCATCATCTACTTGTAGGGAGAAGTCTTTACGTAAGTGACTACCGAATATTACTTCGGCCTCTTGACTTAGTTGCTCGACTTTTTCGGCGACATCAAGTTTTTGCTTCACGCTAGCTAATGTACCCATGGTCACTTCTTCACGGCTTGGGTCACCGACCACGACTTTTTGTAGTTTTTCAACTAGCCGGGTTTGCACTGTTTCCAGCAAGGCGGCAGGGACAAACGCGCGACGAATCGCAGTACATTTTTGACCAGCTTTGGTAGTAACTTCACGGAACACTTCGCGGACAAATAAATCGATAGTTTCATCGTTAGCGGCTGTGCTTAAAATTGCACTGTTCACCGAATCGGCTTCCATGGTGAATGGAATTGAATAGGCATTTAAGTGTGGATGGGCTCGTAGTTTTTGACCCGTTGCTGCGGAACCTGTGAAGGTTACAGTGTCTTGGACATTTAGATGATCAAACAAGTCATAGGTTTGACCACATATCAACTGCAATGAACCTTCGGGCAATAGGCCGCTTTCATTGATCGCGGTTACTACAGCATGAGTCAGCTCAGCGCCTTCTGTTGCTGGCTTAACGATACAAGGGACACCCGCTAATAGAGTTGGTGCGATTTTTTCTAACATGCCCCAGACAGGGAAGTTAAACGCATCAATATGAATGGCCACGCCCGCTTTTGGGCTTAGGATATGCTTAGCGCCGAACGTACCATTTTTTGATAAAGGAATCCAAGCGTCTTCAACTAAGGCAGTCTCATCGCTTAGCTCACGGCGCACGAGGCTTGAATATGCAAATAAGGTACCGATACCTCCTTCAATGTCAATCCAAGCGTCTTTGCGCGTCGCACCAGTTGCTGTAGCTAATGCATAAAAATCTTCTTTACGTTGAAGCAAATATTGTGCAACCAGTTTTAGGGCATTAGCGCGTTGGTGGAATGTCCAATTAGCAAGCGCTGAGCCATATTCTTTGGCGTAGTCAACCACGGCTTTGGTATCGATACCAGCACTGCTGACTTGATAAATGGGCTCGCCGGTGATCGCATGGTTCACGGTTCGAAAGTCGCTTTGTGCGACGTAGTCTTTGCCGAGGACGAGCGAGCTTAAAGTTTTGATGTCTGACATGTAACAATTCCTTTTATGATACATTTTAGTAAAAAAACAAAAATAAAGAGTATCATAATCTGTATCTAAATCGCTAAAAAGTCAAGTTTATTTATAATTAAAAAGGCTTTTTTGAAAATTTTATTCTAAATTACTTATATAAAACAACAACTTGTGATTAATATTAGAGAAAAATAAAGCGATACGTAAAAATAGATGTTGATTTTAAAATAGTATCGCTTTATATTATATGACACTAACGCTTAAGGATGAGGGATTATATGAATACGCAAGTAGAATTGTTTGATAACAAGGTTGAAAATGACATTTCAATTGAACCAAAGGATTGGATGCCAGATGCTTATCGTAAAACGCTTATTCGCCAGATTGGTCAGCATGGGCATTCAGAAGTGGTTGGCATGCTACCTGAGGGTAACTGGATTACACGTGCACCAACACTCAAGCGTAAGGCTGTCTTGTTGGCCAAAGTGCAAGATGAAGCAGGTCATGGATTGTATCTATACAGCGCCGCTGAAACCCTAGGTGCAGATCGTGACGATATGATGGAAAAGCTCATTGCCGGCCGCATGAAATACTCATCAATTTTTAATTACCCAACTTTAACATGGGCTGATATCGCTGCTATCGGCTGGTTGGTCGACGGCGCTGCCATCGTCAACCAAGTAGCGCTTTGCCGAACGTCATATGGCCCATACGCCCGCGCTATGGTGCGTATCTGTAAAGAAGAAAGCTTCCACCAACGCCAAGGCTTTGAAGCCATGATGGAATTGGCGAACGGCACACCTGAACAAAAAGCCATGGCACAAGATGCAGTCGATCGTTTCTGGTGGCCAGCGCTCATGATGTTCGGTCCAAATGATGATAACTCACCCAATAGTGCTGCTAGCATGGCTTGGAAAATCAAACTATTTAGTAACGATGAGCTCCGCCAAAAATTCGTCAACAATACCGTCCCACAGGTGTTGCAACTTGGTCTAACCATTCCTGACAAAGATTTGACGTTTAACGAAGAAACGGGCAACTACGAATTTGGTGAAATTAACTGGGACGAATTTTTTGCCGTTATCGCTGGTAAAGGCCCGTGTAACCATGAGCGTATCGAAGCCCGACGTAAAGCTTGGGAAGATGGTAAATGGGTTCGTGATTCTGCTGCTGTCTATGCGCAGAAACAACAAGTCAATGCTCAAAAAGCTGCTTAATATTTTTTAAAGGAAAATTAGCCATGGAAAACAAAAACAATTGGTCACTTTATGAAGTGTTTATCCGTAGCAAGCAAGGATTAAGCCATCGTCATGTTGGCAGTTTGCGCGCACCAGATGATGAAATTGCCCTGCAAAACGCACGTGATGTCTACACGCGTCGTAACGAAGGTATAAGCATTTGGGTAGTGAAATCAGAGTTGATTACCTCATCGCAACCCGAGGAAAAACCAGAATTTTTTGAGCCATCACTCGACAAGGTATATCGTCATCCTACCTTCTATCAAATTCCGGACGGTATTGAGCATATTTAAGGTGGGAGATAATCGATGAATAATCAAGCATTAACACAGTTTTTACTTCACGTTGGTGACAGCCAACTGATTCTATCGCACCGCTTAGCTGAGTGGTGTGGACATGCCCCTGAGCTTGAGATTGATATTGCCTTATCAAATATCGGTTTAGACTTATTGGGTCAATCGCGTACTGTGCTAAGTCTAGCTGGACAAATCGAAGGCTTGGGCCGTGATGAAGATAAAATGGCTTTTTTACGTACCGAACGTGAATATCGCAACCTATTGCTATGTGAACAACCCAATGGCGATTTTGCCCAAACGATGGTGCGCCAATGGTTGATGGATCAGTACCATGTGTTGTTACTTGATGCGTTAAGTCAAAGCAGTCACGTAGAGATCGCAGCTTTTGGTGTGAAGTCATTGAAAGAAGCAAAATATCACCTACGTTTCTCACAGGCATGGATGGAGCGCTTAAGCTTAGGCACCGATGAAGCACATCAAAAAACGCAACAAGCGCTGAACAACCTATGGCGCTTTACTGCTGAATTGTTTGAACTCACCACTGACGAACAAGCTTTGGTTGACAGTGGCGTCTTACCAAAACTCAATTTCCTAAAAGATGAGTGGTCAGCGCAGATTGAAAGTGAGTTGGCACGTTTTAACTTAACGTTGCCTGAAATTGGCGCATACCGCCGTGGTGCGAAACAAGGCGCGCATACCGAGCACTTGGGCTATATTTTGGCAGAATTACAATACATGCAACGTACTTACCCAAATATGAATTGGTAAACATACACGACAGGGAGTCAAAGTATGCGGTTAATTCCACAAGTCACAGATGCCTGCTGGCAAGCCCTTAATCAGGTTCATGATCCAGAAGTACCTGTTTTGACCGTGCTTGATTTAGGCATGATTCGTGGCGTTGATATCAACGCAGATAACGAAATCGTGGTGCGTTTAACACCAACCTATAGCGGCTGCCCAGCAACCGATATGCTAAAAGATGAGATTACCAATACGTTTACCGAACGTGGGTTGACCCCTGTAAAAGTGGTGATTGACTTGTCTGAAGCTTGGACGACTGACTGGATGAGTGAGGCAGGTAAGCAAAAGCTGCAAGAATATGGCATTGCACCGCCGCAAGGTGAGTCGCACAGCTGTGGTAGCCATATGCCGCTCACCGGCGGAGTGACCTGTCCCCATTGTCGCAGTCAACAAACCGAAATCATTAGCGAATTTGGATCGACGGCGTGTAAGGCCTTGTACAAGTGCCTCGACTGCCTTGAGCCATTTGATTACTTTAAATGTATTTAATGCAAGGGCAGTCGCCAGAAGGCACGCGACGCTCAGCTCATTAATCAGTTCGTATGTTAAGCAACATGCAAAAAGGAGTTTCGCATGAGTCAATTTTTACCACTAACCATCAAAGCTATCCAGCCACAGACAGAGCAAGCGATTTGTATTGCCTTTGACGTCACGCCGGAAGTTGCGGGAACCTTTGAGTACCAGCCAGGTCAACATTTGACCATCCGTCATATGACCGACAATGGCGAAATCCGTCGTTGCTACTCCATCTGTAGTGATGTGCAAGAAGACATGAGCATCGCTATCAAGAAGATTGACCAAGGCCAGTTCTCTACTTGGGCGAACGAGTACCTCGAAGTAGGACACACCCTAGAAGTCATGCCACCACAAGGCGTTTTCTTCCAAAAAGCCGCTAAATCTGGTGGTCAAAACTATTTAAGCTTTGCTGCTGGTAGTGGTATCACTCCCATTTTATCCATCGTCAAAACGGTGTTAAGCACCCAGCCAGACGCCAATTTTACCTTGGTATACGGCAATCGCTCATGGCAACAAACCATGTTCTCTGAGCAAATCATGGACCTTAAAGACCGTTTCAAAACGCGCTTGCAACTGGTCAATATCTTCTCACGTGAGATGAGTGACAGCGACCTCTTTAATGGCCGTATCGATGCAGACAAATTACAACAGCTGTTTGACGCGCAATTGATCAGCGCTGATGTAGACCACTGCTTTGCCTGTGGCCCAGAAGAGATGATGGAAGCCGTTGAGACCGTCTTGCCAAAGCTTGGTATCGATCGCAAGAACATCCATACCGAGCGTTTCCACACGGGGACGGTCAACAAACCAACCGCCCAGCAAATCGAAAAACGTAGCGAAGAGCGCGTCAACATCATTTTGGATGGCCGTGAGCTGCTTGTGGAAGTGTCAAAACAGGATGACAGTATCCTAGATGCTGCCTTACGTGCGGGTGCTGACTTACCCTATGCCTGTAAAGGCGGGGTGTGCGCCACTTGTAAATGTAAGGTGCTCGAAGGTGAGGTCGACATGGCCGTCAACTATAGCCTTGAGCAAGAAGAGTTGGACAAGGGCTACGTGCTCAGCTGCCAGTCTTTACCCGTCTCACCCAATGTACGCTTAAGCTTTGACGCGTGATGTTAAGACGACAGCAGATTATTTGCCCTTTTTAGATGTTCAATAGGGTTTAAAAACCCCTCTTATTTCATTGTTTTTATTAGGATTCAGGGATGAATTATATTAAAACCTCCAGTCCAAAAGAAGGCGTTGCACTGATTGAGTTGAATCGCCCAGAAAAACGCAACGCCTTAAACAACGCCACGTTGCAAGAGATTGCCACGCAGCTGCAAGCCTATGACGCTGATACCAGCATAAAAGTGGTCGTCATCACTGGCAATGCTCAATGCTTCGCTGCGGGTGCCGATCTTAACGAGCTTATTGAGCTCGATACCATCAGCTTGCAAACCGATATCCGCCCAACCTTATGGAAGGGCATTGATGAATTCAGCAAGCCACTATTAATGGCCGTCAATGGCTATGCCCTTGGTGCGGGTTTTGAGCTGGTGCTGCATGGTGACATCGTGGTCACGGGTGAAAATGCCCAATTTGCGCTGCCTGAGATTGGCTTGGGCATGCTACCAGGGGCAGGGGGGACGCAGCGTCTTGCCCGCCTAGTCGGTCAGCAGCTTGCCATGCGCTGGGCGATGACAGGCGAGCGAATCAGTGCGTCAAGTGCCCAGCAGCATGGAATCACCACTCAAATCTGCCCAACCGATCTGACCGTACAGTACACCATCGATCTGGCGGCCAACATCGTCAAACAAGCCCCTTTGGCCATTCGCGCCATCAAGCAGTCGCTCAAAAGCATTCATGAAGTGAGCCTAAGCCAAGGCCTCAAACAAGAGCGCCAGCTGTTTGTTTGGCTGGCTGCCACTCAAGATCGCGAAGAAGGCATCCGTGCCTTTTTAGAAAAACGTCAACCCAGTTTTAGAGGTGTGTAATGGACTATCAAACGATTCTCGTCGAAGAAAAAAATGCGGTCGGCTATCTGACCTTAAACCGCCCAAAACAGCTGAACAGCTTTAACGAAGCCATGCACAAAGAAGTGTCCAGCGTGCTCAAAGCATGGTCAAAAGACAGCAGCATTCGTGCTGTGGTGCTCTCAGCTGAAGGTCGCGGTTTTTGTGCAGGTCAAGATTTGGGTGATCGCGTGGTTGACCCAAATGCCGACTCGCCAGACTTGGGTCTATCCATCGAGACTTACTACAATCCGCTGATTACACTGATTACGAATATGCCAAAGCCTGTGATCTGTGCGGTAAATGGCGTGGCGGCTGGTGCTGGCGCGAATATCGCCTTAGCCTGTGACTTGGTATTGGCGGCCAAATCCGCCTCATTTATACAAGCGTTTTGCCGTCTTGGGCTGGTACCCGATTCAGGCGGCACATGGTTCTTACCACGCGTTGTCGGACGCGCCCGCGCGATGGGCTTAGCTATGCTAGGCGATAAGCTGTCGGCGGAACAAGCGCTGGCGTGGGGCATGATTTGGCAAGTGGTCGACGATGACGCGCTACGTAGCGAAGCTATTACATTGGCTGAACACTTGGCCAGCCAGCCGACTTATGGCCTAAGTCTTATTAAAAAAGCCATCAATGCCTCCGCGGACAATAGCCTAGAAGATCAGCTAATCTTAGAGCGGGACTTGCAGCGCCTTGCTGGCCGCTCAGCCGACTATAAAGAAGGTGTCCAAGCCTTTATGCAAAAACGCACCCCAACTTACCAAGGACGTTAATCATGGAAACGAGGGATTTATCAAAAGCCGCCATTGCCGTTATCGGGGCAGGTACTATGGGCATTGGTATTGCCCAGCTGGCCGCCATGCACGGTCACACGACCTATTTGTTTGACGTGGATGCTGCCAAAAGCCAATCCGCCTTAGCAGGCTTAGAAAGCCTACTTGCCAAACGGGTCGAAAAAGGCAAAATGACGCAAATGCTACTCGATAGCACCCTAGCGAATCTATCGATTGTTACCAATATTAATGAGCTGGCAGCCGTGCAGATGGTCGTTGAAGCGATTGTTGAGCGTCAAGACATCAAGCAGCAGCTCTTTGTTCAATTGGCTGATATTTGTGCTGATGATACGATTTTTGCATCAAACACGTCGTCCATATCGATCACAGCGATTGCCGCCGCAGTACCCAACCCTGAGCGCGTGGTGGGCTTACACTTCTTTAATCCCGCCCCAGTGATGAAGCTTGTGGAGATTGTGCGCGGTTTACGCACAGCGCCTGGAATCACCGAGGGTTTGTTTAACTTGATGCGTGCTTGGAAAAAAGTACCCGTCACCGCCAAATCTACCCCAGGCTTTATCGTCAATCGTGTGGCGCGTCCATACTATGCCGAAGGCTTTCGCGCCCTGCAAGAAAACGCGACCACGCCCGCGCAGCTTGACTTTATCATGCGTGAAGTCGGTGGTTTTGCCATGGGGCCATGCGAGTTGACTGACTTAATCGGTCAAGATGTCAACTTTTCAGTGACCCAAAGCGTCTATCAAGCGTTCTTTTATGAGCCGCGTTACCGCCCTTCATTGGTGCAACAAGAATTGGTCGATGCAGGATGCTTCGGGCGTAAATCTGGTCAAGGATTTTATGACTATAGTCAAACGCCAAAAGCCCCAGTCTATACGCTGCCAACCATCGACGTAAATGATGCCACAAACGATGCCGCGCTACCTGCCCTTGTCGTGCGCGGTGATTGGCGGTATGCCAACGGTTTGGTTGAGCGCTTACAAGCTGCGGACGGTCTCACGGTGACCCTTGAAGAGGCAGGCGTGAGCAGTATCGACATTGGTGAGGTCAGCATCCGTTTATCACAGGGTGAATCGGTGGAGGTTGATTACGATGATGCCAAAGTCATGCTGATGGACTGGCAGGCGGACTGGTCACAAGCCCGCGCGGTTGTGTTGGCGGCTGGGATGGCCTGTGATGCTGACGAGCTTAAGCTCGTGGCGCAAGTCTTTGCCCGCCTTGGCGTGGGTGTTATTTGGTCTGCCGACCATCCTGGTCTTTATGTGTTACGTACCATTGCCATGCTCATCAATGAAGGCTGTGAAGCGGTATTACATGACATCGCCTCTGAAGCAGACATCGACGCGGCCATGAAGTACGGCGTGAATTATCCCAAAGGGCCATTTGAATGGGCAGCGCTGCTTGGCTACGACACCGTGCTGAGCATACTTAATAATTTACAGCGCCTTTATGGGGAAGAGCGTTATCGCGCCAGCCTGTATTTGGTCAAAAAAGCCGCCACCTGCCACACAGCGAGCGCTTAAGCTTAATTGGTTTATTGTAAGGGGAATTATAATGCAACAAGTATATATTTATGACGCCATTCGTACCCCAATCGGGCGCTATGCTGGTAGTCTAAGCAGTGTGCGTACGGACGATTTGGCCGCTTTGCCAATTCAACATCTAAAAGATCAGCACCCAAACTTGCCGTGGGATAAGGTCGATGAGGTCGTGATTGGCTGTGCCAACCAAGCTGGCGAAGACAACCGCAACGTCGCGCGTATGGCAACGTTGCTGGCGGGCTTGCCTGATAGTGTGCCTGCCATCACCGTTAACCGTCTTTGTGCCTCGGGTATGGACGCGATTGGTATTGCCTCACGCTTGGTAAAAACGGGTGAGGCCGAGTTTGTCTTGGCTGGTGGTGTCGAGAGCATGAGCCGCGCCCCCTATGTCCAATCAAAGCCGACCAGCGCCTTTCACCGCGCCCCAGAAATCTTTGACACCGCCATCGGTTGGCGCTTTATTAACCCATTAATGAAAGCCGCGCATGGTGTGGACAGCATGCCAGAAACGGCCGAAAACGTGGCTGACAAATACCAAATCAGCCGCGAAGACCAAGATCTATTCGCGCTCCGCAGCCAACAAAAAACCGCCGCTGCCCAGCAGGCAGGTATCTTTAGCGAAGAGATTTTACCCGTTGAAGTCAAAACCAAAAAAGGTAGCGTGATGGTGGAGCAAGACGAGCACCCACGAGCAGATACCAGCTTGGCAGCCCTTGCTGGTTTGAGAACGCCCTTTCGCAAGGAAGGCGGCTCAGTGACCGCGGGTAACGCATCAGGCGTCAATGACGGTGCGGCTTGTGTGTTGATGGGTAGTGAGGACTTCGGTCAAGCACATCGTCTCACGCCGCAAGCACGTATTGTGGGTATGGCGAGTGCGGGTGTCGAGCCACGCTATATGGGTATCGGCCCTGTGCCTGCGGTAATCAAGGTGCTTGAGCAAACGGGACTCACATTAGAGCAGATGGACGTTATCGAGCTGAACGAAGCCTTCGCTGCGCAGTCGCTTGCCGTGATTCGCGAACTGGGCCTTGCCGATGATGACGCCCGTATCAACCCCAATGGTGGGGCCATTGCGCTCGGTCATCCGCTAGGTATGAGTGGGACACGTCTGGTCATCACCGCGATGAAAGAGTTAAAACGTCGTAACGGTCAATATGCGTTATGCACCATGTGTGTGGGCGTGGGTCAAGGCGTAGCAATGGTGATAGAAAGTATCTGAGCGCAGCGTTAACGGAAATTTTTAATTGGAAATGTAGTCAGGATGACTACGACAAGGAGTCTTATATGAATCATAATGTCATGGAACACATCGAAACTGCGTCGGTAGACGAATTACGTAGCGTACAGTTGCAGCGTTTGAAAGCCACGCTCAAACACGCCTATGAAAACAACCCAGTGTATAAAAAGAAATTTGACCAAATGGGTGTCCACCCAGAGGACTGCCAATCCCTAGAGGATTTGGCCAAATTTCCATTTACCACCAAGTCAGACTTGCGTGCCAACTACCCGTTCGGTATGTTTAGCGTCCCTCAAGAACAGATCGTCCGTGTTCATGCCTCATCAGGGACGACGGGCCAACCTACCGTGGTCGGTTATACCAAGCAAGACATCATGACGTGGTCAGATGTCGTCGCGCGCTCACTGCGTGCCGCTGGCCTGACCAGCAAAGACACCATCCAAGTATCCTACGGTTATGGCCTGTTCACGGGTGGTTTGGGCGCGCACTATGGCGTTGAACGACTGGGGGCAACGGTCATTCCCATGTCAGGTGGTCAAACAGAGCGCCAAGCCCAACTTATCCACGACTTTAAACCAACCGCCTTAATGGTAACTCCCTCGTACTGCCTAAATATTATTGAAGCGTTAGAGAGAAAATTTGGCACAGCCAAAGACTGTTCGGTTAAAACGGGTATTTTCGGTGCGGAACCGTGGACGAATGCCATGCGTCAAGAGATTGAAGCGCGCTTGGGTATTGATGCGCTAGATATCTATGGCCTGTCTGAAATCATGGGGCCGGGTGTCGCCATGGAATGCTTAGAATCTAAAGACGGCGCAACCATTTGGGAAGACCACTTTTACCCAGAAATCATCAACCCTGAGACGGGAGAGGTACTGCCAGACGGCGAGCTTGGCGAGTTGGTGTTTACCACCATTACCAAAGAGGGTATGCCCATCATTCGCTACCGTACCCGAGATTTGACCCGCCTATTACCAGGCTCTATGCGCACCATGCGTCGTATGGACAAAATTGTTGGTCGTAGTGATGATATGATGATCATCCGCGGCGTTAATGTGTTCCCCTCGCAGATTGAAGAGCAGATTTTACAAATATCAAAATTACTGCCAAACTACCAAATTCATATCATCAAGCACGGCCACTTAGACACTCTACGTGTCCATGTTGAATCATGTAGTGATGCCAGTGATCTTGAAGTGACGCAATTGGCCAGTAAACTGAAACAAAACATAAAAACGATGGTGGGTATCAGCGTACAGGTAGATGTCTTACCACAAGGCATGTTGCCTCGTTCTGAGGGTAAGGCTCAACGTGTTGTTGACCTGCGCAATGTCGCTGTTCCTGCTTAATGTAGTTAACACAGCGCGATAGTCTCTTGGGTATTATCGCGTGCTTTTTAAATAATGAATAAACGACATGAACGTGAAACTAAAACAATGTATCGATGAACTTATTTGTGAAGATGTCTTAAGTGGCACCTCATTAATTATGTCCATTTTTGGGGATTGTATCTTTCAACGAGGCGGGGTCATTAGTTTAGCCAGTCTGATTCAACTCATGGATGTATTCGGTTTTAATGAACGCTCTGTGCGTACAGCGGTGTTTCGCTTGGGTCAAAATGATTGGTTAAGCTCCGAAAAAATAGGACGTACCAGTTACTACCGCATTACCGACGTCAGCCGTGAACGCTTTGCGACCGCCCATGAAAAAATTTATGACTTACATCAGGGCGAGTGGGATCACAAATGGGACTTGGTGTTATTAAGCTCGGTTGAGCTTGGCAACAAAGCCTTGCTTAAAAAAGAATTGGAGTGGTTGGGGTTTGCCAATATTTCCACAAACCTCATGGCCTATCCCAGCTGTGATCAACAGCAGCTGCAAAACTTGCTATTTACTCTCAATATGACGGATCAAGTGGTGGTGTTTCGTGCCGAGGTCTTGCCCTTATGGCAAGAGTCATACCCGACACTCAAGCGTATGGTTGAGGTGAACTGGCCCATCGAGCAGCTGCACCAACGCTATGATAAATTTATTAACGACTTTCGTAATATTTTAAGCCTTATCGAAGATGATGATTTTGATGAACTGCAAGCGTTTCAAATTCGCATTTTACTGATTCATCAATACCGCCGTATCTTATTAAAAGACCCGAACTTACCGCTAGAGTTATTGCCATCCGATTGGCTGGCACTGACCGCGCGTAATCTGACCAGTAATGTGTACCAAACGATTATTAGCTCGTCCGAGGCATTTTTTCTGAACATTGCCCGTACGGCAGAGGGCACCATGCCACCAGCACGGCCCCAGTTTTATAAACGCTTCGGCGGCTTAAAGTTTGCTGCAGAAACTTAAACGAATGACGATGTCAAACGTTGTTTGATATGTCTTGATAAGGAAACGATGATGCCTTGCTATGCCATTGACGGCGTAATCCCTGTGATTAGCCCAGATGCTTATGTACATCCAACTGCCGTGATTATCGGCGATGTTGTCATTGAAGCTGGTGTGTATATTGGTCCGTTCGCTTCATTACGTGCTGATTTCGGTGGCATTCGTATCAAAAAAAACGCCAATATCCAAGATAATTGCATTATACATGGCTTTCCCAATCATGTAGTAGTGGTTGAAGAGTATGGACATATTGGACATGCAGCCATTCTACACGGCTGTATTGTGAGGAAGAATGCATTAGTCGGAATGAATAGTGTCATTTTAGATTTAGCAGAAGTAGGTGAAAATAGCATTATTGGTGCTAATAGTACCGTCAAAGCGAAGATGATTATTCCGCCAAATGTCATGGCATTAGGCAGCCCTGCAAAAGTGATAAGAGCACTTGAAGAAAAAGAGTTGGCTTGGAAAGCTCATGGTACTCAGCAATATATAGATCTTACCAAACGTTGTTTGCACTCTTTAAAGGAAGTTGAGCCTTTAACCATGGATGCAGACGAGCGGTTAACACATAAGCAATTTAATGCCCAATATCATATCAAATCAGAACTTTGATAACAAAGGCCATTATAGCTAACGAACAAAACTAGGACGTGAATTAATTCTTGTTATATTAAAGCGTGGGTGGTGTTCTAAAAAGTATGCTGGCGATAAAAGCCAATAAGAAATCTATGCGAAGTTCTCTGATTCTATAGGGCTTTCAAGACTTCAAAAATTATTCAAATTTTAATCAGCATACTTTTTGACACACCACCAAAGCGTGTTGAATATTCATAATTTCAGCAAGATATAAGCACAAGCGAGAGCTACTGTGTTCTCATAACTTCGTTTTAGCTTATCAAATCTAGTTGCAACAGCTCTGTAGGTTTTTAACTTAGCATATGTAACATCATGGATTGGTACTTTATCAGTCAGCACAATGGTTGTCTTGGTCTATATCTTAATTATGTACTTCTTGCTTGGGCTCTTCATGGATGCTTTGGCGATGTTGGTTATTACCATTCCTGTGGTATTGACCCATGCTGTCAAATCCGTAGAACCAAACTTGGGAGATTTTAATTACGCAGCCTGACGATAGTAGTCAAACCACACCTGTCTTGGCGCTCGATAGCCCAAGCCCTTTTGAATCCTAGTCTGATTATAATACAGCTCAATATACCCAATGATATCGCTAGTGGCTGCAAACCTCGTTTTATAATCTTGATGATATACTAGTTCATTCTTCAAGACGCCCCAGAAGCTTTCTATAGGTGCGTTGTCATAGCAATTACCTTTGCCGCTCATTGAGCCTGTAAACTTATGCTGCTCGATAATCTTATGGTACGCATGGCTACAATATTGGCTACCTCTATCTGAATGAACAATCAGTCCTTGAGTAGGTCGTTTGTTCTTGATTGCCATATTGAGTGCACGGCATACTAAATCAGCGGTCATGCGCTTATTGATAGCGTAGCCGACAAGCTCTTTGGTGTATAAATCTTTCACTCCAGCTAAATATAACCAGCCCTCAGCAGTCCAGATATAGGTAATGTCGCTGACCCATGCTTCGTTAGGACGCTTAGCGTCAAACCTCTGATCTAAAACATTGTCATAGACCAGCTTGTTGTGGTTTGAGTCAGTAGTGACTTTAAAGCGCTTATGACGACGGCATTTGATGCCGTGTTCCTCTTTGATGCTTCTTACCATATACAGGCTAATGTTGTGGCCTTGTTTGCTTAGATGAGCATGCAATCGATCTACGCCATAACGTTCTTTCATTTCACTGTGAGCGGCTTTAACTAGTAGCTCGCACTGATTGCGGTGTACCTGCTGTTCGCTGATGTCACGACTTAGCCAATCGTAGTAGCTTGAGGGCTTAACGCTTAATACACGGCACATAGTAGTGGTGCTAAATATCTGACGATTGTCTTTGATAAAAGCGTACTTTACGGGCTGTTTTTCGCGAAGTACGCGGTCGCCTTTTTTAGAATCTCGCGCTCCTCTTCAGCCACTTTGAGCTGACGCTTGAGCTGCTTTATTTCTTGAAGAGCACTCATAAGGTCAGGATCATATTGCTCTGTGCCAACAAGCTTGCCTTGATTGGCTTTGTTATGCCAGTTTGATAGCGTTTGCATGGCAATACCTAACTGCTTTGCAGTAGCTGAGATATTGCCATTATTATCTGCTATCTTCTTGACAGCTTCAGCTTTAAATTCGTTACTGTAGGTTCTTAATTTCTTGGTCATGGTAAACTCCTATAATTGTGCTTAGTTTACCAAGTTTAGTTGTACGGTTTCTTCAGCATAGCTCATGTGCTGGCAAGCTGTCTAAATCCATGCCCAGTCATTTCAGGGTAGGGATCACCTGTGTAACCCATGCGTTTCAGAGCTTGATTAAACCAAGCCTCACTATAAGGTTTATTCTTTCTGAAGTTATAAAATACGTAACCCGTTTTTTCTGTCAAAGGTCGCATACGCTCGATAATGGCCATCGCTTGTGATGACAGCGGAATGATGTGGTCTTGACGCATTTTCATCTTATGAGCCGGTATACGCCACACATTTTTATGATAATCAATCTCCGACCACTCAAAAAACCTTAGCTCTTTCGTTCTAACAAAACAGAAGGTCATCAGCTGCATGCCAGCCACGGTTTGTTCATGGGCATTCGGATGATCTGCAACATATTTATCAATATTATGTAATAATTCAGAAAGTTGATGCTGCTCGACCGCTTTCATACGCTTAGCCTGATGAGGTCTTAAAGCTTTATTACGACCATGAGCGACATTAATGATATCGTAGCCTAACGTATTAATAGCATATTCAAAAACTGAGCCAATTAGCTCAACACACTTACTTGTAGTATCGGCTGTCCATTTGCCTTGTTTTTCGAAGTAGTTTTGAATTTCTAGACCTGTTTTGATAACGTCTTGTGCAGTAATAGAGGCAATAGGATAGTCACCGATATGAGGTGCAATATGCCTATTTAGATAGTTGTGAAGTTTTTGAATATTCTTAGAGGTAGTGGTAGATTTTTCGTCAATATAGCTCTTGGCAATCACTTTAAATAAGTCTTTTTGCTCAAAATTATTTTTTTCATGATTTTTGTGCTCAGTTGGGTCAATGCCATCACTGAGGAGCGCCTGAGCTTTATCGCGTGCCAGCCGAGCCTCTTTTAGTGACACCTCTGGTTTAAATGTAGAGCCAATGATTTGCTTGGCAGATTTATAAATACCGATCTGATAAGTTTTTTGCTTTGGCTTAAGGTCTTTAGGGGATTGATAGCGATAAGTCACCTGCCAAAACAGTGAGCCATTTGGGTGTTGTATAAGATATAGATTGTTGCCATCACCATGGCGCGTGACTTTGGTCGGTGTGGATTGTTTGGCGATGGCTTTCACGCCAGCGTCAGTTAGACGGTAGTCTGTTTTTCTTGTCATGGCTTATACCTCTAGGCTCTCGGAGGTTTAACAACAACCTCACTGCATAATTAACAACAAAAAATGATGTTGTATGCTATTTAACAACTTATTTAACAACATTGTAGAGGTGCTAGCAGGTAATAACAAGTAATCAATAAAGACAACTATGTATGCGTATAAGGGGTTTAAAGGGATTGAGGTAATGCGAGGTTATGTCTAAATACAATGATTGGTGCGCCCACAGGGACTCGAACCCCGATCGATCGCTTAGGAGGCAACTGCTCTATCCTGTTGAGCTATAGGCGCGTGGTGGAGTGCTATTGTAAAAAAAAGGTCTGACAAAAGCAATGCGTAATCATCAGGCAGCGGGCCTTAGACTTATTTACCATTGCTAAGTGCGTCGGATACATCTACCGAGAGCTCGCCGGTTGCTTGTTTGGCGCGTGAACTTGGTTGAAATAAATTGTCCATATCATTCTTATAACCGTCGATATTGGTATAATTATGCTGGCTTAAGATATCTTGTCCGGTACTTGAGAGCAAAAAATTTCTAAAATTAATCGCCGCAGGGTTTTGCGTTAATACCACGCCATCTACCGCTTGCTCGCCTTGTAGGGCATAGCCAAAAGAACTCAGGCTACGGGTATTGGTATTATCGCTTTTGGCGTGAGCCGCCACTTCTGCATCAGCTTCATCTACGCCATCTTCTGCTTTTTTAACTTGGGTGCTACTATCATTTAATTTGTTCTGGTTGTGCTTGTCTTGAGCGGTTTTTAATTGTTCTTGCAAAGGCGCTAGGCGCTCTTTTGACAGCTTGCCATTTGCAATGATTAAATCGGTATCTATGAGAAAAGACGCGCGCTCATCGTCGGTGCGATGACTGTCGGCAAAATTATTATCGGATAACGTTAAAAGGGCAGCCGAAGACACATAATTTGTCAATATTTGCATATTTGGGTAGCGTGCTTGAAAGCTTGCAATCACCGCATCTAAAGGTGCTTGCAGCCCATCTTCTGCTTGGATGTGCAAGGTGCTTTTCGCAATGGTATTTTCGTCATTATCCGCAGACGATGTATCATTGTTATTTGCCATAATCGGCAAAGGGTCCATATTTTTGCGGTTACTGGTCCATAACCAAGTAAAGATGGCGATAAAAATAATCAGCAGCAGTAAAATAAGCCCCGCTAATAGCAGCTTGTAATCTCTCATAAGTTACCGCTCTTTTTTTGGTTAATGTGGTTAATTGATAGAGTAGATGATAAATGGTAACAGATTTATTCTTGATGGTTTAATACTTCGTCTACTAAATCTGCCAGCATATGAGCAAAGATGTCCGCGTCTTTTGCTACAGGTGCTGCCGTACTTGGCTCATTAGTTTTTTGTTGGGTAGGATTATTTTCGTTATTACTGCTAGCATCATTAGATACTACTTGGAAGCTTGAAACAGGCGCGTTTTGTTTATCCGTCGCTTGAGTAGCTGCCATATTAGTAGACAATGCTTGCAAAGCCTGATGCGCGGCCAATGGCGATTCACCGGTGGTAAGTTTGTCTTTAAGCCATTTAAAACCGTGGGCTTCCCACCATGCTTCAAAGCGTGGTAACGTGCTGCCACGCACCGCTGCTGGCAAGTTTAAAGTACGAAGTTTTTGGGTCAATATCGGGTCGCTAATGGCTTGATGGATGCTAAGATAAAGACCACTGCTATCGTCAGTATAAGGCTGCCTGTTTTGCCATGACCTATCATCAATTTTCATGCGGGGCAATTCCCACAGCTCACCGCGGTAGTATACAACATACAACCGGCGTTTAGGATGAACGAAAATGGCATCAATGGGGCGCATGGGCATAGTATTCTGTTATCTCTTTAACAAAAAAGTTTAGGTAAAGGGTAGAGCGACAACCGTTGTCGCAAGCGCTCTTGCTTTATAGGTGACGTGCTGGTAAACCACCGCGAACAGTGGCACACTGATCAGCAGATTGCGCACGTTATTAGCTTTTCTCACTACTAACCGTGTTATTAATACTCATCGTTTATTATTAGCGACAGTTTTACTGCCAAACACAGGGTGTTATGCATGAATTGGTACTATAATATCTACTGTTTTTAATCGATATTATGCTAGCAGAAATGCAACAGACTAACGAGCAGCAAACTTGACATACTCCCACCACTTTCGCCAAGCTCAAGTAGGGGATTCTAAAAGCATCAGCTCTTAGGTAACATCCTCACGGTGTCACTTGTTTTCTGTTTCATCGGGCGACCTTTACTGCGTCCTCCCTCCGCAGACAACACGGCATGTCCTGCCGCGAGTATATTACGAGCCGCATTAAAATCAGCGTTCGCAACATACATGCATTTGACGCACTCAAATTCTGACTGAGTTTGCCTATTTTCCTTGGCAATATGCTTGCATTCAAAGCAGGTTTGGCTGGTGTAACGTGGGTTTACCTTAATGAGCAACCCGCCTTGCCATTGCTGCTTGTATTCCAGCATATCAATCATCATGCCCCAGCCTTGATCTAAGATGGATTTATTCAATCCTGACTTGGCTTTGACCTGACGACCTTTATTTTCCACCGTACCACTGGCTGATTTCGACATATTGGCGACTTTTAAATCTTCACAGGCAATCATGGCGTGGTTTTTGCTGATTGTGGTAGTGATTTTATGCAAGTAGTCATGGCGAATATTGGCGATGTGATGATGGAGTTTTTGAATCTTGCTGTTTTGCTTTTTCCAGTTTTGGCTGAATAAGACTTTCCTACTGAGTTGGCGCTGTAATGCAGCCAGTTTAATTTGATTGGCTTTAAAACTGTTTTTGGGTTTGATGACCTCACTGTTTGAGGTGGTAATCAGTTTGCTGATACCTAAATCAATGCCAATGGCGGTTTTAGAGGGATGAATTGGGTTTTGGGCCAACTCTCGCTCCGTGCCAAATGACACGTACCAGCGCCCTGATTTCTTGCTGATGGTGACGTTTTTGATGGTGCCGATGATGTCTTGGGACTTTCTGAATTTTACAAAGCCAACACCATTAGGTAGTTTCACTCGATTGCCTTGAACCTTGCAGTATTTATCAAACTGTACTAGACGCATGGAGTCGTTCTGATCGGATTTGCGTTTCCACTGCGGCATCAGCGGCCTTAATTGGAGTTCGGTGCCATCCGCCAGTTTAAAGAATTTAGGCTTACGAGGTTTCTTTTTGTTTTCTTTGTACCTTGCATGGACTTTAGGATCAAAAAACCGCGCCCACGCTGAGGCCAAGTCACGAATTTTTTGTTGCAAGGATACGGCATTAGAGCAGGTTTTAAGGTAGGCAAAATCGGGATCATTCTTCAATCCCGTTATTTTATTGACCAAATTGGTCGCATTAATAAACTCACCTTTAGCAAACATCTCGAATGACATTGCTAATATTTGATTCCAAACCAACCGCGCAGAACCGACAAGCTGAGTCAACATAACCCCTTGTTCTGCGTTAGGCTCAAGCCTAAATTTATACGCTTTGTTGATTTTCATGGAAGTCGCTTAGTGAGTTTATAAATATCTTAATACCCCACTCTCAACTTGAAATAAGCAAATCAAACTGAAGAGGCGGATTACCAAGTTTTTTTGTTGAGTACAAAGCATAGATTGTGTGACAGAATCTTACGAATCAATCGATGAGACAAATGCCATAAATCTCTTGCTCGTACCTTTTGTATATTAAATCGTTCTGA